>NZ_AUAG01000015.1:0-90455 GCF_000428605.1 Thioalkalivibrio sp. ALE19 | reverse complement strand
GGTCCGGCCGGAGGAGGCCGAGGCTCGGGAGCCGGAACGCCAGCCGGTCCGCCAGGCGGAGGAGGTCGAGCCCGAACCCGAGCCCGAACCTGAACCCGAGCCGGAACCCGAGCCCGAACCGGAGCCCGAGCCCGAGCCCGAGCCCGAGCCCGAGCCCGAACCGGAACCCGAACCGGAGCCCGAACCGGAGCCCGAACCGGAGCCCGAACCGGAGCCCGAACCGGAGCCCGAACCGGAGCCCGAACCGGAGCCCGCTGGCACGGCCGAGACGGTCGCCGAAACCGATGCTGTGGCCGATGAGCCGGGCGAAACGGACCCGACGGCCGACGAGTCCGGCCCCGCCGGGGACGCGGAGGGGGCCGCCGAGACGGATGCCACGGGCGGCGGCGACCCCGGGGCGGAGAGGGACTACCTTGCCGAACTGCAGGCCTGGGTCGAGCAGCACAAGCGTTATCCCAGAGCGGCCCAGCGTCGCCGGCAGGAAGGTACCGTGGAGGTCCGGCTGCAGCTCGCCCGTGATGGTTCGGTGATCGACTACGAGATCCAGGAGAGTTCCGGCTCCGGGATCCTGGATCGCGCGGTGGAAGACATGGTGCAGCGGGCCGACCCGTTTCCGGCGCCGGACAGTATCGGTCTGGACGGCTACGAGATCGTGGTGCCGGTGAATTTTTCGGTGCGCTGACGAACGACGGATCGACGCGTTGTGGAGGCAGGCGAGATGACACGAAAGCGGCAGATTCACGGCGGACTTGCGGCAGGCGTGCTGGGGCTGGTCCTGGCGCTGCCGGCACTGGCGGAGGACGGCGGCGGGATCGGCGTCCAGCTGAACAAGCTGGAGCCCGACGGCGACGACTGTCGCGCCCATCTGGTACTGGAGAACGGCCTGGATCAGGCGCTGGAGTCGCTGCAGCTGGATCTGGTGGTGTTCGGCGATGACGGCATCATCCAGAGCCGGACGCTGCTCGAGATGGCACCGCTGCGGGCGGGGAGCACCTCGGTGCGGGCCTTCCGCATGACGGATACGTCCTGTGATCGCGTCGGGCGCATCCTCGTCAACGACGTCGCCGCCTGCGAGGGCCCCGACGGCGCGGTCGCGGACTGTGCCGACCGCATCCGGCCTGAAAGCCTGGCGGAACCGCCGCTGATTCGCTGAAGCACCGTACCGGGAACAGGCGCCGCCAGCCCCTGCCGTTTCTGGTTTTATATGGAGCTATTGAAAACAGTTCTCATTCGCTATAGCATTCCCATGCCTTGAGACCATCTTGCATCGCGGAGCCCCCGCGCAGGATCCTGACAGGGGGGGCGCAGGCCGCTTCATGGCGCGGCTGCCGGACGCGCGGTGCTCGCCGCAATCAGCAACACAACGAGAACGAGAAGGAGAGTCACGATGCAGGGTGATAAGGAAGTAATCCGTTACCTCAACCAGGCACTCAAGGGCGAACTGACGGCCATCAACCAGTATTTCCTCCATTCCCGCATGTTCCGGGACTGGGGCCTGGAGAAGCTGGCCGCGGCCGAATACGAAGAATCGATCGACGAGATGAAGCATGCGGACGAGCTGATCAACCGCATCCTGTTCCTCGACGGCCTGCCCAATCTGCAGGATCTGGGCACGCTGAGAATCGGGGAGACCACGCGCGAGATCCTCGAGGCGGACCTGGCGCTGGAGCACGAGGGGGAAGCGGTCTACCGCGACGCGATCGCCCACTGTGAACAGGTCCGGGACTACGGGAGCCGCGATCTGCTCCAGAAGATCCTGGACAGCGAGGAAAGCCATATCGACTGGCTGGAGACCCAATTGCAGCTGATCGAGCGGATCGGCCTGCAGAACTACGAACAGAGCCAGGCGGGCTCCGCCGAGTAAGGCTCCGGGGCATTGAATACGGCCGTCCCGCAAGGGGCGGGGCGGCCGGGGAGGCAGAATGAGTTCCAGCGAAAACCGCCACCAGCCGGGATCCGTTCCGGAGCACACCGAGCAGCCTCGTGTCGGGGCCGGGGCCGGGGCCGGGGCCGGGCCGGAAGACCGGCCCGCCGGCGTTCCACGGGAAATCGCCTCGAGCGACCTGCTGTGTGATGCCGATCGACTGTATATCCGCCATGAAGGCCAGTGCTACACCCTCCGGGTGACGTCCAGCAGGAAGCTGATCCTGACCAAATAAAAGCATTCCACGCCGTGGCGGCCGCCACGGCACCCGCCAGCCAGGGGACCCGCTCCCTCAGCCAGCCATTTTTCGTTACTTGAACCGCGACATGTCACCGGTCGAGGCGGTGCGCTGTCGTGCAAACCGAAGGGAGAAAGAAATGGCTCGCAGAGAGCGAATGAGAAGCGTTCATTCCTTTAGTTACGGGTGTGAGGCCGGCGTTGATCGGGAGCGCGGAATGGGGCCGGCAAGCTGGCGCCATCGCGCGGTAGCACTGGCGGTCGTGGGCGTCGCCGGGATGCCGATAGCCAACGCTCAGGATGCCGATACCGATCGTCTGGCACCGGTGGAGATCATCGGCGATTCGGCTCAGGCGCGGGAGCTGCCGGGTTCGGGGGCCGTCGTGGAACCCGAACAGCTGGAGCTCGACGGGACGACCGACATCCACCAGGCGCTGAAAACCGTCCCGGGTATGTACGTTCGCGAGGAAGAGGGCTTCGGCCTGCGGCCGAACATCGGGGTGCGTGCCGCACCTCCGGGGCGCAGCAGCAAGGTGACGATCATGGAAGACGGTGTGCTGATGGCGCCGGCGCCGTATTCCAATCCGGCGGCCTATTATTTCCCCACCACCAAGCGCCTCCATTCCATCGAGGTTCTCAAGGGGGCGCCGCTTCTGCGGCACGGGCCGCAGACCACCGGTGGCGTGATCAACCTGCGTTCCACGCCGATTCCGGCGGAACGCGCCGGCAGCATCGAGACCGTAGCCGGGGAGCACGGCGGTCTCGACGTGCACGCGACCTGGGGAGATCGTATCGGTGACTGGAGTTACATGATCGAGACGGTCCAGCGTCGCAGCGATGGTTTCAAGGACATCGACCGCAGCAGCCGTGACACGGGCTTCCGCATCGAGGACTACGTGGCCAAGTTGCGCTGGGACGGGGCGCGCCAGAGCGTTGAACTGAAGGCCCAGCATTCCGAGGAGACGTCCAATGAGACCTATCTGGGCCTGACTGACGATGATTTTTCGCGTGATCCCGATCGCCGTTACGGGCTGTCCGAGATCGACCAGATGAACAACGATCATCAGGGTGTCAGCCTCATTCACGAGTTCGACTGGACCCCGGAAGTGCGGCAGACATCGACCGTCTATCGCAACGAGTTCGCGCGCAACTGGTTCAAGCTCGATGGCAACCTGCTGGCGGACGCCAATGAAGGCGATGCGGACGCGCTTGGTACGTTGCGGGGCACCCGGGACACTACGGGGCTCGAGTACAAGAACAACAATCGGGAGTACGTCTCGCAGGGCGTGCAGACCGAGTTCGATCTGGCGCTCGGCGACCACTGGATCCGGACCGGCGTGCGGTACCACGAAGACGAGATGGATCGTTTCCAGCCCGTGGAGATCTACGATCAGGTCAACGGTTCGCTGGTGCGTCAGGGCCGGGTCGAGCCCTCCGGGGGCAACAATCGTTTCGAGGATGGCGAGGCCTGGAGTCTGTGGGTTACCGACGAGTGGCAGGTGAACGACCGGCTGCGTCTGAATCTGGCCATGCGGTACGAAGACGTGAAGACCTCGCGGGTTCAGTACGCGGACGCCAGCCGCAATACCGTGGACTATCGGCGGTCGAACTCCTACAGCGAATGGCTGCCCGGGGCTTCCATGACCTTTGACGTGGACGATCGCTGGCAGCTGCTGGCCGGTGTGCACCGCGGCTTTTCGCCGGCCGGAGGTGGAGCCGAGTCCGGTACCGCCCCCGAGACCAGTATCAACTGGGAGCTGGGCGGGCGCTATCGCTCCGGGAATCTGTTCGCCGAGGCGATCGGGTTCCACAGTGACTTTACCGACCAGAAGGAAGACTGTTCCGTGGGGTCGCCGTGCTCGGATGGTTCCACCTCGGGTACGTTCACTACCGGCGAGGCGGAGATCTCCGGGGTCGAGGTGCAGGCCGGGACGGAGTTCGCGGCAGGTTCCTTCCAGGTGCCGGTGTCGGCGGCCTACACCTATACCCGGGCGCGCATCAGCAGCGACAACCCGGCCTCGGCCCTGGAAAAGGGCGATCGTCTGCAGGATATCCCGCGCCATCAGCTGAATCTGCGGGCAGGCCTGGAGCATCCGAGCGGGTGGGATAACCACGCGGTGCTGAACTATACCGGTGCTTCCTGCAGCTCCGTTGGCTGTAACAACAGTGATTCGGATTTTGATGAGACCGAATCCCTGATGACCGTCGATCTGGTGAGTCGCTATGCGCTGACCGGGGATACCGACGTGTTCCTGCGGGCCCGCAATGTCTTCGACGAACAGCGTGTCGTGGCACGTACGCCTTACGGGGCCCGTCCGAACCAGCCCCGGACGATTTCCGTCGGACTGACGCACCGGTTCTGAGCCGCGGGCGACCTCGCTCGCCGGTTGATCCCGGCAGCAATAAAAAGGCCCGACCGGAGAAGGTTTCCGGTCGGGCCCCGGCGGCCGGGAAATGCGGTCGCATCGCCCCGGCGGAGCGTTTGGGCGGGACGATCAGAACTGGGGTTCGTCGTCGCCTTCCATGTCGCCACCCATGCCGTCGTCCATGCCATCGCCTTCGGGTTCCATTCCCTGGCCTCCCATGTCACCTTCCGGCGGGGCGCCTTCCTGCATGCCGCCACCCATTCCGTCCTCGGCCGGCGGCGCGCCTTCTTCCATCTGCTGTTCTTCGAACTCGTCCATGCCCATGTCGTCACCGCCGCAGCCGGCGATCAGCAGGGCAAAGGGCGCGATGGCGGTGGCTGCCAGCAGTTTCGTGGAACGTTTCATCAAGGTCCTCCTCATTGGGACAAGGGTAAGAATCAGGGACAGGGTCCCGTCACCCCTGCGTCTCCTGCCCCCCGGGGGTGAGTTCCCGAGCCGCGCCGGGCGGATCCGCACGCAAGCGGGATGCCGGTGACAAAATGAGAATGGCGTCACGCTCTGTGGTTCGCGTGCCCGGCCGGCGTGGGGGACATCGACGCTGCGTTGTCCGGTCGGTACATTGCCGGCCGACATGTCCCGAACCGAGTTCGCACCATGAATGCATCAAATGATCCGCGCGGGCTGCTCGAGCAGGCGCGCGCGGCCTGGAGGGACGGAGACACCGCGCGGGCGGTGGACCGCTGGCAGCAGGCCGCCACCGCGGGTGATCCGCTCGCGGCCTACAACCTGGGGGTGCTGCTGGATGAAGGCACGCACATGCCGCGCGACCCGGCGCGTGCCGCGATCTGGTATCTGCAGGCGGCCGAGGCGGGCTGGCCGGATGCCGCGTTCAATCTGGCGGTGCTGTTCGAACAGGGCGACGGCGTGGAGGCCAGCCCGAACGAGGCGGCGCGCTGGTTCCATGCCGCCGCCGAGGGCGGCAATCCGCAGGCGATGTTCAACCTGGGCCTGAAGTTCGACGAGGGGCGCGGGTTGCCGCAGGACTCCGAGCAGGCGGCGCAGTGGTATCTGCTGGCCGCCGAGGCCGGCGAGGGCCGCGGGGCCGCCAACCTGGCGCGGCTGTTCGCGATGGGCGAGGGCGTGGAGCGCTCGGATGTCTCCGCCTTCAAGTGGTATGCGATCGCCGCGGAGATGGGCGTGGCCAGTGCGGCGCGCTATCGCGAGCGGGTGGCACGCGAACTCAACGCGGACGAGCGGCTGCATGCGGGGGAGCGGGCGCAGGAGTGGCTGGCGGAGTTCCCGCGGCGGGGAGACGCCTGAGTCCGCAGGGCGGCACCGCCGCGGTCAGACGACGATGTTCAGCTCGCGGCGGGGTTCCTCGGCCGGGCCGGCAAAGCTGAAGGCCAGTTCCACACGCCGGCGCAGGGCTTCGACCCCGGAATCCTCCAGTGCGCCGCCGTCGGCGATGCGCTCCTCGCCCGGACGGGCATCGTCGGCGGTGCCGGACTGAAACGCCTCGATCTCGGCCGCCAGGCGCGCCTGGCCGGCCATTTCGCGGTCGTTGCGGGGCAGGACCAGGTCGGCACGCGGGTCGCCCTCGTCCCCGTTGCGGTTGCGCTGCTGCTCGGCGCGGTCCTCGATGGGACGGCGCGCGGCCCCGGCTTCGGGGTCGTTCAGCGGGCGATCGAACTCCGATGGCGCGGACAGCTGGCCGAGACCCAGGCGGTCCGAACCGCTCGGCCGGGTGGCCGGGACGGTCGGCGGTGCCGGATTGGTCAGCGGTGCTTCCATGGTGTCCCTCGCTTCCGCGTCAGGCGCGGACGTCGAGCAGGCTCCCGATCATGCGGTCTTCGGCTTGCAGGGTCTTCACGTTCGCTTCCACGTGACGCTGGCTCGCGCTCATCTCGACCATCGCCGTGTTGCTCTGGCGGCTGCCGGCGTTCTCGGTGGCCACGGTGTGGGCCTGCTGACGCATCTGCGTCATGCCCTTCTGGATGCCCTGCAGGCCGCTGCTGCCGTCGATCATTTTCCGGTCCGGATTCGCACTTGTTTCAAATTATAGACCAGACCCCGGGAGATATGCTAAGGGCGCTCAGGAAGGCGCGGGGGCAGCCGCGAGATGTTCGGCCAGGCGGGCCGCGACCCGGTCGCGGGCCGTGGCCTGTCGTTCCAGCCATCGGGTCAGCCGCGCTTGGCGCTGCCCGGCATCCGGCAGGGTCGAAAGGGTCTCGAGAATCGCGGCGGCCACGGCATCGGGATCTTCTCCGCGGCGGATCAGGCCGGTGGTCTCCGCGGCACGCCGCAGGCGGACCTCGTCTTCCGGGGCGTCGCCGCTGGCGGCCGGCCCGGTCACCACGGCACTGCCGCAGGCCAGGGGGCGTGCCAGATCCGGCGGGGTCCGCGTGGCTGCCAGGGTGCCGCCGGGCAGGGTGATGTCGGCGCAGGCGTAGGCGGCCTGCAGGGTCTGCGGATCCTCGATGTAGTAGACCCGGTTCTTGCGCGGGACGTACGAGGTCATGAACCGGTTGTGGCGCACGATCGGCAGCGAGTACTTGATTGCATCGCGGTAGACCGGCTCGTGGCGTTCGGGGTCCGCCGGTGCGAGCAGGAGCAGGGCGGCGGTCTTCTGCAGGACCGCGAACAGTACTGCGAAGGCGAACGCCTCCTCGTCCGGGCCGGTGTTCGGGGCCAGCAGAATCGGGTGGCCGCGCTCGCGGTATTCGGCGAAGCGTTCGCAGAACGCCCGCTCGGGATCCGGGTCTTCCGGTGCGGGGGGCAGGGATATGGCCCCGGCGAGCGGGTCGCCGGTGGTCTCGGCGCCCAGTGCCGGGTCCACGGCGCCATCCCGGGCGGCCAGCACGGTGGCAAAGGGGAGGCCTTCCGGGGCGGGGCCCTCGGCGTTGACCCAGGCCACGCGGGCCCCGGCGGCCACGACGGCCCGCAGCGCCTCGCCGGGGAGATCGACCGGGCCCAGCAGTACCACGGCCCGGGGGCGCAGGCGGGCCAGGCGCACCGGGGCGAGTTCGGGGGGCAGGGCCACCGCCGGCAGATCATCGGGGGCTCCGGGCACGGCGGCCTCCCTGTCACGGGGGGCATCGCTGACGCCCAGCAGCAGCGGGCCCAGGGCCTCGCCGAGACCGGCGAGCCAGTCGGGCGCCCGCGCGAGTTCGCGGTGCGAGGCGATGATCAGGGTGCGGCCGGTGTATGTGGACGGGACCGAGCGGGCCGTGATCCAGGCAGACAAACGTGAGATCATGCGTGATCGGACGCGGGGCGCCGGGTGGTTTGCGAGCCGCCCAGTATAGCGACCCCGCGAGGATTCGCGCAGGGGTGGCTCGGGAGCAGAAGTCGGCATGAATCTACGCTGGACCATCGGGGCGGTTGTCCTCGCGGGCATTCTGGCCCTGGCGATGTTCGTCTACATGCAGCCCGGCGGGCAGCAGACCCGGCAGTTCGACAGCCTGCCCTGGCAGGTGGAGGTGCTGGACCGGCAGCACACGCGGGTGCTGGGGATTACCCTGGGCGAGACCACCATGGCGGATCTCATGGGGCGGCTGCCGGTGCCCGAGATCCGGATGTTCGAGGACCCCGACGGGACGCGCTCGGTGGAGGCGTATTACGTGAACGCCCGCATCGAGCCGTTCGAGACCAACCTGATCCTGCGTCCCGATCTGGACGAGGCCGACCTGGACCGTATCGAGGCGGGGACGACCTCCGAGCGGCCGATGCCGTCGGGTGCCCGGCGCTACGGCCTGGACGACGACACCCTTGCATCGCTGGGTAACGTGCCGGTGGTGGAGATGAGCTATATCCCCCGGGCACGCTGGGACGCGGATCTGCTGCGCCGGCATTTCGGCGAGCCGGCCGAGCGCATGCAGATCGACAGCGACCACGCCTACTGGCTGTATCCCGATCAGGGTGTGGCCGTGCTGCTGCCCGACCGCGGACGGCCGACCATGCACTACACCACGCAGGAGCGCTGGAGCCGGGTCGAGCAGCGCCTGCAGGAAGAGGGGCGCCGGCGGCTGGGCGAAGAGGACCACCGGGCGGAGACGCCGTGAGCGACGAACGGCCCTTTTACCAGCGCCCGCTGGAGGAACTCGACGCGGCCGAATGGGAGGCCCTTTGCGACGGCTGCGGGCGCTGCTGCCTGCACAAGTTCGAGGACGAGGATACCGGCGAACTGGCCCACACCTGGCTGGCCTGTGACCTGCTCGACTGCGAGACCGGCCATTGCTCCGACTATGCCCGGCGTCGCGAGTCCGTGCCGGACTGTCTGCAGCTGACCCTGGAGAAGGTGGCGCAATACGACTGGCTGCCGCCCACCTGCGCCTATCGCCTGCGCTTTGCCGGGCAGCCCCTGCCGAGCTGGCACCCGCTGCTGACCGGCGATCCGGACAGCGTGCGCCGCGCCGGGGTGTCGGTGGCCGGGCGGGTCCTGCGCGAATGCGATGCCCCGGATCTGCCGATCATCGATTACGTGGTGGACTGGCCGGGCGAGGTTCCGCTGGCCGCCCGCCTGTTGCAGCCGGCGTCGGAGCCGGAGGGTGACTCAACCGCAAAATAGAGCGGAGGTGGGGATCGGATCATGTCTTCCCCGTTCATCGACCTGTTCGTCTACGGCACGCTGAAGCGCGGGTATGCCAACTTTGCCGCGCATTGCGGCCATGCCCTGGAGGTGGTTCCGGCGAGCGTGCCCGGCTGGTTGTATCACCTGCCCCATGGCTACCCCGGGGCGGTCATTCCGCAGGAACGTATCCTGGCCGAGGGGTCGGACGACCCGGAGGCCGATGCGGCCCTGCAGTGGCGGCATGACCCCCCGGCCAGCCCGGCGCCGGTCTCCGGTTACGACCGCATTCAGGGCGAGATCATGCGTCTGCCCGAGCCACGCCGCAGTCTGCCGCCGGTGGATCGTCTGGAGGACTTCCGGGCGGACGGGCGGGGCATGTATCGCCGCGCTCTGGTACTCGCCGATCCCGACCCCTCTTCCGGTTCCGGGCCTGCGTCGGGGCCGCGTCCGGTGTGGATGTACTGGATGCCCGAAATCCCCGCCGGCCGGTATCTGCGGCGCGGGGTCTGGCCCGAGGGGTGATCAGCCGTCGCGCAGTGCGGCCGCCAGTTGCCGGGGCGCGGTGCCGGTCTGGCCATCCAGGTAGGTGGCCAGGCGCTGCGAGAAATCCGCCGGTACCGAGTCGCGTACCGCGTCCATCGCCTCCAGCCACTGCCAGCGCGCCGCCAGGCGCGGGAAGGATTCGGGGTCCCAGGGGCTGTCTTCGTGGGTGAGCAGGGCGTAGCGCATCAGCAGCGGCGCCAGGGTCGCGTCCACCAGCGAGAACTCCGCCCCGGCCAGCGTGCGGTCGCCGGCCATCTGGCGTTCCAGTCGCTCCAGACCTCGTGCCGCTTCGTGTGCGGCCCGTTCGAAGGCGTCCTCGTCGGCCGCGGTCATCCAGCGGTACTGCGCGAAGGTCTGTTCCGACAGGTACTCGATCCAGGCGCGGGCCCGGGCGCGTTCCAGCGGTTCCGGAGGCAGGCGTTCGGGCGGGGTAACGGCGTCGATGTATTCGTTGATGACCGCCGATTCGAACAGGACCGTGTCCCCGTTCACGATCAGGATCGGGACCTTGCCCAGCGGCGAGCGTTCCCGGAACCAGTCGGGCGGGTCGGCGAGGTCGATGCGGGTGAGTTCGTACGGCGCTGCCTTGTAATTCAGCGTGATGAGGCTACGCTGGACGAAAGGACAAATATCGAAGCTGACCAGGTGCAGATGCGGAAAGTCCATGGCATGGCCCGGTGGCCCGCGGGCGACCGGTTCCCCCTCCGGAAATATCGGTGCATGAAGGCGGCATTCTGGTCGCTCCGGTCCGCGGATAAAAGCCCGGGCCGACTACCGGTCCCGGGTGTGCGCGGGGCGCCCGCAGTGCTCGCGCGGGGGTGCTCATGAGCCGGACGGGTGCAGCGGCGACGCCTGCGTCCAGCCTGCGTCTGGACAAGTGGCTGTGGGCGGCGCGTTTCTTCAAGACCCGCGCCCTGGCGACGGAGGCGGTGTCCGGCGGCAAGGTCCATGTCAATGGCGAGCGCTGCAAGCCCGCGCGCAAGCTGCATCCGGGGGATCGCGTACGGGTGCACAAGGGGAGCTGGTCCATGGAGGTCGACGTGGTGGCGCTGGATGATCGGCGGCGCCCGGCGACCGAGGCGGAGCAGCTCTACACCGAAACCCCGGAGAGCCGCGAGTCGCGCGAGCAGGAGGCATCCCGCCGGCGGCTGGAACGCGAGGCACGGGCCCCGGCGCCCTCGGGGCGTCCGGACAAACGCGAGCGCCGCAAGATCCGGCGTTTCGTGCGGCAGGATCAGGGAGGAACCGATGAGTGACCGACGCCCGCGTACGCCGGCCCTGGCGGTGGATCTGGTGATCCGGCATGCCGCCGAGCCCGGCCGGATCCTGGTCATCGAGCGTCACAACCCGCCGCACGGGTGGGCGCTTCCCGGGGGCTTTGTCGACGTGGGCGAGAGCGCCGAACATGCCGCCGTGCGCGAGGCCCGCGAGGAAACCGGTCTGCAGGTCGAACTGCAGGCCCTGCTGGGGGTGTATTCGGCGCCCGATCGCGACCCCCGCGGGCACACCGTGAGCGTGGTGTATCTGGCTCAGGGGAACGGTCAGGCGCGGGCCGCCGACGATGCGCGCGACTGTGCCTGGCTGGACCCGGACGACCCCGGTCTGCCACTGGCCTTCGATCACCGCCGCATCGTGGACGACTACCTGCGCTATCGCCTTACCGGTGAAGTGGCTCCCCTGAGAACAAGGACGGATTAGCTGTTAAGATACGCCACCGAAGCCATTTTGACGGCCCTGCGTGACCCGCCCTGATACCGAAATCCCGGCCCCGGCCGAAACTGACCCCCGCGACGACGCCCCGCGCGCCGGCGACGCATCGGTCGTGCCTCGCGTCTACAGCCGCGAGGAGCACGGCATCTCGCGCGCGGCCATCGACAACAACGCGCTCAAGGTGCTCTACCGCCTGCGTGACGCGGGCTACCGCGCCTGTCTGGTCGGCGGCGGGGTGCGCGACCTGCTGCTGGGGCGCGAGCCCAAGGACTTTGACGTGGCCACCGACGCCACCCCCGAAGAGGTCCGCGGGGAGTTCCGCAACTGCCGGCTGATCGGCCGCCGCTTCCGCCTGGCGCACGTGCTGTTCGGCCGCGAGGTGATCGAGGTCGCGACCTTCCGTGCCCCGCACGATGCCGGTGGTGACGACGATGACGACGACGGCGACGTGGTCCTCAGCGACGACGGCCGCATCCTGCGCGACAATCGCTACGGCACCATCGAGCAGGACGCCCTGCGGCGCGATTTCAGCATCAACGCGCTGTATTACGACATCAACGACTTCTCGGTGCTGGACTACACCGGCGGCGTCGAGGACCTGCGCGAGGGCGTTCTGCGCCTGATCGGCGACGATCCCGAGACGCGCCTGCGCGAGGATCCGGTGCGCATGCTGCGGGCGGTGCGTTTCTCCGCCAAGCTGGGGCTTCGCATCGACCCGGCGGTGGACGAGGCGATGCACCGGCTGGCGCCGCTGATGCAGGAAGTCGCGCCGGCACGCCTGTTCGACGAGGTGATCAAGCTGTTCCACAGCGGCGAGGCCGTCACCTGCCTCGACGAGCTCGAACGCTTCGGTCTGTTCGAGGCGATGTTCCCGTCCACCGCCGAGGCCTTCGACGACCCCGACGATCCCGAGGCCGGTCTCAGCCAGCGGGCCTTCCTGGTCGAGGCGCTGCGCAACACCGACAAGCGGCTGGCCGAGGACCAGGGCGTGCACCCGGCGTTTTTGTATGCCGCGCTGATGTGGGCGCCGCTGCAGTGGGAGGCCAGTGCGCGCATCGAGGAAGGCGAGAACCCGGCGCCGGCCTGGGACCAGGCGATGTCGCAGATCCTCGACGAGCAGGGCGAGACCATCACCATCCCGCGCCGCTTTGCGCTGGTGATTCGCGAGATCTGGGACATGCAGAGCCGGCTGGAGACCCACTCCGGGGCGCGGGCCCTGAAGCTGCTGACGCATCCGCGTTTCCGTGCCGGTTACGACTTCTACTGCCTGCGGGCGCAGGTGGGGGATGCCAGCGAGGCGACCTGCCGCTGGTGGACCGAACTGCAGGAAAAGGACGAGGCCGGACGCAAGGCAATGACCGGGGCCTCCGGCGGGGATGGCAAGCGCAAGCGCCGCAAGCGCAAGCCGCGGGGTCGTGCCGGCGGCTCGGGCGGGAAGAAGGCGGGGGAAGACTCGGCATGACCCGGATCCAGCCCGGCGGGCGCACTGCGGCCGTGTCGGCCTACATCGGCATCGGCGCCAACCTGGGGGATCCGGTGGCACAGGTTCGCGGCTCTTTCGCCCGCCTTGCCGTTGAGGTGCCCGATACGCGGCTGGCCGGACGCTCGCGGCTGTACCGCAATCCGCCGATGGGACCGCCGGACCAGCCGGACTACGTCAATGCCGTGGCCCGGCTGCACACCCGACTGACGCCGCGCGAACTGCTGCATGCGCTGCAGGCGATCGAACAGCGCTGCGGGCGCGTGCGCGACGGCCAGCGCTGGGGGCCGCGGCTGCTGGACCTCGACCTGCTGCTGTACGGCGACCGGGTGCTGGACGAGCCGGGACTCGCGGTGCCGCATCCGGGGGTGGCCGAGCGCAATTTCGTGGTCCTGCCGCTGCAGGAGCTGGCACCGGGGCTGGAGATCCCCGGGTGCGGCCCGCTGGCGGCGCTGGCCCGTGCCTTTGACCCCGCCGCCCTGATCCCGGTGGAGGAGTCGGGCGACAGCGCCGCGGAGGCCGCCGCGGGGGAGCCACCACCGGGCCGCCGTGCGGGGGCGGGTGCATGAGCCTGGGCCATTTCGACTTCATCGCGGTCGAGGGGCCGATCGGCGTCGGCAAGTCCTCGCTGGCGCAGCGGCTGGCGGAACACCTGCGCGCGGAGCTCCTGCAGGAGGCCCCCGACGAGAACCCGTTCCTGGAACGTTTCTATCAGGATCCGGCCAAGCATGCCCTGGCCACCCAGCTGTATTTCCTCGTGCAGCGGGTCCGCCAGCTGACCCCGGTGGCGCAGAAGGGGCTGTTCCAGCAGGCGCATGTGGCCGACTACCTGATGGACAAGGACCCGCTGTTCGCCGAACTCAATCTGGCCCCGGACGAGCTGGAGATCTACCACGAGATGTTCCGCCGGCTGCGCCAGGGGCTGCCGCAGCCGGATCTGGTGATCTATCTGCAGGCGCCGGTGGACGTGCTGCAGGAACGCATCCGCCAGCGCGGACGGGCCTATGAACGCCGGATCGAAACCGCCTATCTGGAACGGCTGAACGCCGCCTACGCGGATTTCTTCTATCATTTCGAGGGACCGGCGCTGGTGATCGTCAACGCGACCGAGATCGACTGGGTGAACAACCCGGCCGATTTCGACCAGCTGCTGCAGTTTCTCGAACCGATCCAGGGCGGGCGACACTACTTCAACCCGCTGCCGATCACGCTGTAGGGGACACGCATGGGGGCGATCACCGTCAACACCCTGGCCGAGCGTCGGCGGGCCGGCGAGCGCTTTGCCTGTCTGACCGCCTACGACGCCGCGTTCGCGCGCCTGCTGGACGAGCAGGGCGTGGAGGTGATCCTGGTCGGAGATTCGCTGGGCATGGTGGTGCAGGGGCACGCGACCACGCTGCCGGTAACCCTGGAGGACATGGTCTATCACACCGCCGCGGTGGCCCGCGGGGCACGCCGGGCCCTGATCATGGCCGACCTGCCGTTCCTGGGCGATGCCGATCCGGCCACCGCCCTGGCGCAGTCGGGCGCGTTGATGCGGGCCGGGGCGCACATGGTCAAGATCGAATGCAGCGCGACCCAGATCCCGGTGGTCGAACGCCTGGTGGATGCCGGCATCCCGGTGTGCGCCCACCTCGGACTGACCCCGCAGGCGGTGCACCGCATGGGCGGGTACCGCGTGCAGGGCCGCGACGCCGCCGCGGCGGCCGAGCTGGAATCGCTGGCCGGGCGCCTGGAACAGGCCGGGGCCCAGGTCCTGCTGCTGGAGGGCGTGACCGAGGCACTGGCCACCGCGGTGGCGCGGGCGGCCGACGTGCCGGTGATCGGGATCGGGGCCAGCCCGGCCTGCGACGGCCAGGTGCTGGTGATTGCCGACGTGATCGGCCTGACCCCGAATCCGCCGCGCTTCGCCCGCGATTTCCTCGCCGAGGGCGGCTCGCTGGCCGGAGCGGTGCGGGCCTATGTCGGCGCGGTGCGCGAGGGGCGCTTCCCCGAATCCGGCGTGCATACCTTTTTGTAGAGAACCCCGGTTCAGACGAGGCTCGGGACGGCCATGAGAATCCTTCGAGATCGACCCCAGATCCAGGCGATGCGCCGCGAATGGTCGCGCCGTGGCGGGCAGGAGACCATTGCCCTGGTGCCCACCATGGGGCACCTCCACGAAGGGCACATGGCACTGGTGCGCGAGGCGCGGGCGCGGGCGTCGCGCGTGGTGGTGTCGATCTTCGTCAATCCGCTGCAGTTCGACCGCGAGGAAGACCTCGCGAACTACCCGCGCAGCCTGGAAGAAGACTCCCGCCGGCTGGCGGATGCCGGCGTCGACACCCTGTTCTGCCCGGACGAATCGGTGATGTACCCGGACGACGGGCTGCCGCCGGTGAAGGTGGTCGTGCCGGTGCTGTCGGAGATCCTCGAGGGGGCGTTCCGTCCGGGCCATTTCGACGGTGTGGCGACGGTGGTCGCCAAGCTGTTCAACCTGGTGCGCCCCGACATCGCCCTGTTCGGCGAGAAGGATTACCAGCAGTTCCGCCTGATCGAGCGCATGGTCGGCTCGCTGGACATGCCGGTGCGGGTGGATGCGGTGCCGACCGTGCGCGAGTCCGACGGGCTGGCCTGTTCCTCGCGCAACAGCCGGCTGACCGCGGAGTCGCGCGCGCGGGCGCCGGCGCTCAAGCGCGTGCTCGACGAGGTCGCCATCGTCTGCCGGCGCGACCGCAGCGGCGCGGCCGACCGGGTCACCGAGATCGAGGCGGAGGCCTGCGACCGCCTGCGCGAGGCAGGGCTGGATGCCGAATACGTGGCCATCCGCCGGGCGATGGATCTCGCCGAGCCGGTAGCCGGCGAGGCCCTGTGCGATCAGGACCTCGTGATCCTCGGGGCCGCCTGGCTGGACAGCGTGCGCCTGATCGATAATCGCCGGCCCTGAGTCGGACGCGGGACATTGCCGCTCCCGCGTGCATCGCGCATAATTCCCGGCCCCGTGAAAAGACCGTTCGCCGACGGAAGACGCTTATGCTGGTCACCATGCTCAAGGGCAAGCTGCACAAGGCCCGAGTCACGCACTGTGAGCTCGAGTACGAGGGGTCCTGCGCGATCGATACGCGTCTGCTGGAGGCCTCCGGGATCCTGCCGTTCGAGCAGATCCAGATCTACAACGTGGACAACGGCGAACGCTTCACCACATACGCGATCGAGGCGGAAGCCGGGTCCGGGGTGATCTCGGTCAATGGCGCCGCTGCGCACAAGGCATCGGTGGGCGATCGCGTGATCATCTGTGCCTACGGCCAGCTGGATGCCGCCGAGGCGCGCGAGTTCACCCCCGATCTGGTGTATCTCGACGCCGACAACGCCATCGCCCGCACCGGGCACGATATCCCCGTCCAGGCCGCCTGAGTACGGCATTATTGGCCCGGGGCCCTGCATGAGCCCCGGGCCCCGGCCAGTGCGTGTCCCGCTCCGGTCTCAGCCGGTGTTGCGCATACCCGCGGCGATCGCGTTGATCGAGCGCAGCAGCGGCGAGATCCAGGGGTTCTCCCGGGCGTCCCCGTTCCCTTCGTTCTCGGCCTCGAAACCCCGTGACTGGCGCAGCAGGTGGATCTGGATGCTGTTGAGCGGATCCAGATAGGGGTTGCGCCGCTGCAGCGAGCGCGCCAGCAGAGGCGTTTCTTCCATCAGCCCGTCCAGCTGAGCCACCCGCAGCACCTCGTTGACGGTGCGGCTGTGTTCCTCGCGTACCCGCGAATAGATGCGCTCGGACAGGTCGGTGTCGTGCGACAGCCGGGCGTACTCGGCGGCGGTGCGCATGTCGGCCTTGGTCAGGGCCATCTGGCAGTTGGACAGCAGCGAACGGAAGAACGGCCACTCCTGATACATGCGCTGCAGCTGTTCCAGGCGTGCCGGATCGTCGCCGCGCCAGCGCTCCAGCGCGGTGCCGATGCCATACCAGGCCGGCAGGGTGTGGCGCGACTGGGCCCAGCCGAAGACCCACGGAATCGCGCGGATGGAGCTCTTGGAGCGGTCGGTCTTGCGCCGGTGCGAGGGTCGCGAGCCGATGTTGAGATAGCCGATCTCCTGCACCGGGGTGATCTCGTAGAAGTAGTCGAGGGTGCCCGGGGTGCGGTCGATCAGATCGCGGTAGGCATCCTCGCCCAGGCGTGCCAGTTCCTCCATGGTCTCGCGGTAGTCGTCGCGGTCGCAGCGCGGCGGGCGGATCAGGCTGCGCGAGGCCAGCATCAGGCCGGTCGCGCCCATGCCCAGCTCATACACCGCGGTCTCCACGTTGGAGTACTTGTACGACAGCACCTCGCCCTGCTCGGTGAACTTGATCCGCCCCTGCACGGTAGCCGGGGGCTGGGCGAGGATGGATTCGTGGGTCGGGCCGCCACCGCGCCCGACGGTGCCGCCGCGGCCATGGAACAGCTGGCAGCGCACGCCGTGGCGATCGGTGATGCCGACGATCTTCTTCTGCGCCTCGTAGAGGTTCCAGCTGGACGCGAGGATGCCGCCGTCCTTGCAGGAGTCGGAGTAGCCCAGCATCACGTCCTGGACGTTACCGGAGGCGGCCAGCAGGCGTGCATAGACCGGATTCGACAGCAGTCCCTCCAGGACGTCCTCGACGTGCAGCAGGTCCTCGATGGTCTCGAACAGCGGCGAGATGCGCAGGTGGCAGAAGGCCCCGGTTTCCGGGTCCTCGCCGGCCAGCCCGGCCAGGCGTCCCAGCAGAAGGACCTCCAGCACGTGCGAGGCCGCGTGGGTCATGGAGATGACGTAGGTGCCGATACCACGGGGGCCGACCTCGCCGCGCATGCGGCGGATGACCTCGAATACCTCCAGGGTCTCGCGGGTGCCCTTGCTCAGGTTGTCCGGACGCGGCAGATCGCCCTCGCGCGCGATCATCTCGGCGAGGCACTGCTGGCGGGCGGTCTCGTCCATGGACGCGTAATCCAGCTCGGGATCCATGGCGCGCAGGATCTCGGCGACCGCTTCGGTGTGCACGGTGGATTCCTGACGTACGTCCAGATGGTGCAGGTGAAAGCCGAAGGTTTCGACCAGGCGGATCAGGTCGGTGAGCGCGCCACTGGCGATGTTGCGGTCGCCGTGGCTGATCAGGGAGTCACGGATCAGCTTCAGGTCGTGGAGGAACGACTCCGGGGTGGCGTAGGCGCTGTTGGTCGGCAGCACCGCGGCCTCGCCCCGGACCCGGCGGCTGACTGTGTCCAGGGTCTCGCGCAGGCGGTAGCGCATGATGTAGAGCTTGCGCCGGTAGGGCTCGGTCTCGAAGCGGTCGGAGGCCCCCTGGAACACCGCGTTGGAGATGGTCGCGTCGGCCTCGAGGCTCGCGAGGAATTCCGCCGACGGCTGGCACATGTAGGAGGAGTGCGTGAGGACGTTGCGCAGTTCGTTGACCCGCTTGATGTACTCGCGCAGCACCTGTTCCATCGCCAGGCGCGAGGCCAGTGCCGTGACCTCCGGGGTGACGTTGGGGTTGCCGTCGCGGTCGCCGCCGATCCAGGAGCCGAAATGCAGGAACGCGGGGATCCGCACCGGCAGGGAGCCGTCCGGATTGACCCCGTAGATGCGGCGGATCGCCTTCTCGAGGAAACGGTAGCTCTGCGGTACCGCCTCGAACAGGCTCTCCTCGAAATAGAACAGCCCGTACTTGATCTCGTCCTGGACCTCCGGCTTCCTCACCCGCACCTCGTTGGTGCGCCACAGGATCTGGATCTGGCTTTCCAGCTCCTCGGTGATCAGGCGACGTTCCTCGTCGCCCAGTCCCGGCTGGTTGAGGCGGTCGGCGGTCTCGAACACCCGGCGCTGGTTCTCCATGGTGGTCCGCCGCCGGGCCTCGGTGGGATGCGCGGTGAACACCGGCTGGTAGTGCAGCTGCCCCAGCAGTTCCTCCAGTTCCTGCGCGGTGACGCCGTCGTCGTGCAGTTCGCGCAGGGCCTGGTCGAAGGAGCCCAGCCACAGAGGCTCGCCACTGGAGACCTGGGCGCGGCGCCAGCGGTAGAACAGGTCTTCCTCGGCGATGTTGACCAGCGAGAAGTAGATGCTGAAGGCGCGGATCACGCGCTCGGTCAGGGTCGTGTCGAACTGCGTGATGTCATCCATCAGCCGCTGGCGCAGCTCCGGGTCTTCCTCCTTGCGCAGGCTGACAAATCCACGGCGCAGGGTCTCCACCGCGTCGAAGACGGTCTTGCCCTCGAGTTTCCAGATGACGTTGCCCAGCAATTCTCCGAACAGACGCACGCGCGCGCGCAGTTCCTTGTCCTGGGGCAGGAAACGGTCGTTGTGATCGGCTTGGTTCATGAGGCGGCCCGCGCAGCAGGGGGCCGGCCGCAGCCGGCCCCGCCGTGGTGGTTGCTTGCCTGCCGGCCCGTGCCGGTCGGCGGCGAAAGCCGGCGATTATAGCGCAGATGCGCCCGCGCGCGCCCGGGGGCGGTGTGCGCGATAGAGTTCGAGATAGGCCCCGGCCGCGACCTGCCAGTCGAAGTTCTGCTGCATCCCGGTGCGCATCAGCTGTTCCCAGCGGCCGTCGGCGCGGGCGTGGTAAAGCGCCAGGGCCCGCTCCAGGGCGTCGCCGAGCGCCGGGATGCTGTCCGGGGTGAAGCTGAAACCGGTGGCGCGGCCGTCTTCCAGGGTTTCGGGGGTAGCGTCGACCACGGTATCGGCCAGGCCGCCGGTGGCATGCACCACCGGCGGGGTGCCATAGCGCAGGCTGTAGAGCTGGTTGAGCCCGCAGGGCTCGAAGCGCGACGGCATCGCGAACAGGTCGGCACCGGCCTCGATCTGATGGGCCAGCGGTTCGTCGTAGCCGATGTGGACACCCACCCGCCCCGGGTGGGCCCGCGACAGGGCGCCCGCGGCGTGCTCCAGATCGGTCTGCCCGGAGCCGACCAGCGCCAGCTGAATGCGCCCGGCCTCGGCCAGCGGGGCGGCCACCGCCAGCAGCAGGTCCATGCCCTTCTGCTCGACCATGCGCCCGACGTGTCCCAGCAGCGGGATGTCCGGGTCCTCGGCCAGTCCCAGGCGACGCTGCAGAGCGGCCTTGCAGGCGGCCTTGCCGGAGAGGTCGTCGGGCCCGTAGGCGGCGGCGATGTGCGGATCGCGGGCCGGGTCCCAGGCGCGGTAGTCGACGCCGTTGAGGATGCCGTGGAACACGTTGGCCCGCGCGCGCAGCACGCCGTCCAGGCCCATGCCGTGTTCCGGTTGCCGGATCTCGCGGGCATAGGTGGGGGAGACGGTGGTGATGGCGTCGCTGAACATCAGCCCGGCCTTCATGAAGGACAGCTGCTGGTGGAACTCGACGCCGTCCGGGTGCCAGAGCTCGGCGGGCAGCCCCAGCGCGGTCACGGTTTCGGCAGGGAACAGACCCTGATAGGCGAGGTTGTGAATGGTGAACACCGACGCCGGGCCGCCCCCCGTCCCGCAGGCCTCGCGCAGGTAGATCGGCAGCAGGCCGCATTGCCAGTCATTGCCGTGGACGATCTCCGGCGCCCAGTCCAGGCCGGCGTCGTCGGCGGCCACCCGGGCCACGGCCCGGGCGAAGCCGGCGAAGCGCTGCGCGTTGTCCGGCCAGTCCTGGCCGTTGGAGGCGGTGTAGGGGTTGCCGGCGCGCTGGAAATACTCCGGCCAGTCGACCAGGTAGACCGGCATGCGCGTGCCCGGCAGGTGGCCTTCGATCAGTTGCCACGGAGCGTCTTCCGGTCCCGGGTGGGTGACCGGCCGGCGCAGGCGCTGCACCGCCTCGGGGTAGGCCGGCAGGATCAGGCGCGCGTCCTGTCGCCGGCGCCGCAGGGCGACAGGCAGGCTGGCGCTGACATCGGCGAGACCGCCGGTCTTGACCAGCCCGAAGACCTCGCTGGTGGCGAAAAGGATGCGCATGACGGCTTCTCCGTAACGAGACGTTGAGTGTAACGCAGCCGGCCCCGGTGAATGGCAATGCAGGCTGACGGCTGCCGGGTGGCGGATTATGCTGTATCGACACCCCCCGACGTCGAGGTAGCCGCATGAACCGTTCCCACCGAATCGCCGCGCGCGAGGTCCTGCAGAACGAAGCCCGGCGCCTGGAGCCGGAGCATCTGCGCGAGCTGCTGGAGCGCGAGCCGGAACGGGTGGAGCGTGATGTCCGCGAGGTGGCCGGCCTGCGCCTGGACTGGACGCGCCAGCGGCTCGATGCCAATGCCTGGGAGGCGCTGTTCGCGGCGGCGCGGGCCGCCGATATCCCTTCGGCGCTGGAGCGGCTGTTCGGCGGCGAGCGGGTGAACGTGACCGAGGGGCGGGCCGCACTGCACACCGCGTTGCGCCTGCCCCGCGAGGCCCGCTGCGAGCTGGACGGCGAAGACGTGGTGCCGGCGGTGCATGCGGTCCTGGACCGGGTGGGGGCCTTCGTGCAGGAGGTGCAGGACGGGACCCACCGGGGGTTCACCGGGCGGGCGATCGACACGGTGGTGAACATCGGGATCGGCGGCTCCGATCTGGGGCCGCGGATGGTTTGCCGGGCGCTTGCCGAGCATGCACGCGCGACCGCCGATGGGAGTCCGCCGGAGATGCACTTCGTTTCCAACATTGATGGCGAGGCCCTGTGGCAGGTGCTGCGTCAGGTGGATCCGGAGACGACTCTGTTCGTAGTGGCCTCCAAGACCTTCACCACCCAGGAAACCCTGACCAATGCCCGGGCCGCGCGGGACTGGCTGGTGCGCCATGCCGGTGGTGACGAGTCCGCGGTCGCGGCCCATTTCGTGGCGGTGTCCACCGCGCGCGAGCGGGTTGCCGAATTCGGGATCGCCCCCGAGCGCATGTTCGGTTTCTGGGACTGGGTCGGCGGTCGCTATTCGGTGTGGTCGGCGATTGGCCTGCCGGTGGCGCTGATGCTGGGCATGGACGGCTTCCGCCGGTTCCTGGCCGGGGCCCATGCGATGGACGAACACGTGCGCACCGCGACGCTGGAGGACAACGCGGCGGTGCGCATGGCGCTGGTGGACCTGTGGAATCAGGACACCCAGGGTGCGGAGTCGCGCGCGGTGCTGCCCTACGACGAGCGGCTGTACTTCCTGCCGCCGTATCTGCAGCAGGCGGAGATGGAAAGCCTGGGCAAGCGGGTGCGGCTGGACGGCACGCCGGTGGAGGGGCATACCGGGGCGCTGGTCTGGGGCGCGGTGGGCACCGACGGGCAGCATGCGTTCTATCAGCTGCTGCATCAGGGTACGCGGCGGGTGCCGGCGGAATTCATCGGCGTTGCGCGCGCCGAACACGACCTGCCGCAACAGCACCCGATGCTGCTGGCCAATCTGGTGGCCCAGGCCGAGGCGCTCGCCCTGGGGCGCAGCGAGGACGAGGCCCGGGCGGAGATGGCCGCCGCCGGTCGCGATGCGGCCGAGATCGAGGCGCTGGCGGCGCATCGCAGCTTCCCCGGCGACCGGCCGAGCACGCTGATCCTGCTGGAGGACCTGGATCCGGAGCGCCTGGGGGCGCTGATCGCCCTGTTCGAGCACAAGATCTACGTGCTTGCGAGCCTGTGGGAGATCAACGCCTTCGATCAGTGGGGCGTAGAGCTGGGCAAGCAGCTGGCCGGCCGGGTGCTGGCGGATCTCGACCCGGCCGGCGAGCCGGGTCCGCACGACCCGGCGACCGCCGCCAGCATCGACTGGCTGCGCCGGCACATGCGCTGAAGCGCCCGCGGAGGGACCCGGCGGCGCGCGTTCAGGCCTGAATCGCGTCTTCGTCGTCCGGCAGCACCGGGACGTCGGTGGGCAGCGTGATGGTGCGGGTCTCGCCGTCCAGCCAGAAGCGCAATTCGGCTTCTTCGTCGTCCGGGGTGGTTCCCACGGCCTCGAGGAAGTCGATCGGGGTTTCCGGGCTGCGTCCGTTGACCTCCAGGATCAGCGCGCCCTGCTCCAGGCCGGCCTCGGCGGCGGCTCCCTCGGCACGGCTGACGAGGACGCCGGGCTCGTCCGGCAGGCCCAGGGCCTCGCGCAGATCCGCACGGGCCTCGATCACGGTGATGCCCAGCGCGGTGACGATCTCGTCGTCACCGGGGGGCTGGAAATCGAAGGGGACGTCGGCCTCGAGGATTTCCGGTGCCACCGCGATGGGCGCACCGGTACGCACTGCCAGCGCGAGGGCGTCGCTGGGCCGGGCATCGATCCGGCGTGGTGCCCCCTCGCCGGGGACACGCAGTTCCAGCATGCCGAGATAGGTGCCGTCTTCCAGCCCGTCCACGATGACCCGTTCCAGCTCCGCGTCGAGTTCGCGCAGCAGGTCGACCATCAGGTCGTGGGTCATGGGGCGCGGTACGTCGACATCCTGCATGGCCAGGAGGATGGCGCGGGCCTGGTCGGTGCCGATGACGATGGGCACGACCTCGGCGGATTCGGGGTCGCGCAGCAGGGCAATGGGCAGGCCGCTGTGCGAGTCCACCCCCACGGTGGCCAGCTCCACCGGCAGGAGGGTGTCCGGGTCGCTGGCCGGCTCGCGTGTGTCGGCGTGGGAGGTGGTGGCCACGGCGCCGAGGAGCAGCCCCAGGGCGGTGGCCCATGCAGCGATCCGGGAGCGGGCGGGACGATGCGGGTAGCGGGACATGGGGGCTCTCCGTAAAAGGGACCTGAATACGGATCATGGCAGTCCCGCACCCGCGGGGTCCATCGCGGACCTGAGGAACGTGCGGTCTTGCACGTGGGCGCTTCGGGCGTCGTTTATGCTGGGCCGGAACCCGCACACCGCAGACCGGAGAACCCCATGGAAGTGACGCAGCGCCCGTATGCCCCGGCGGCCGAACAGAACCGCGAGCCGATCCTGGGGGTCCTGGAACAGTGGTTCATCCGTCCGGGTGCCCTGCTGGAGCTGGGGGCGGGGACCGGGCAGCATGCGGCTTTCATGGCGCCGCGCCTGGGGCATCTGCAGTGGCTGCCCACCGATGTCGCCGAACACCTGCCGGGGATCGAGGCGTGGCGGCGCGAGGCGGCGGCGCCCAACCTGCAGCCGCCGCGCGCGCTGGATGTCGCCGCTGATCCCTGGCCGGACGGTCCGTTTCGTTACGTCTACAGCGCGAACACGGTCCACATCCTGCACTGGCCGGGGGTGGAGGCGCTGTTCGCCGGGGTCGCCGGGGTCCTGGAACCGGACGGGCTGTTCGCGCTGTACGGGCCGTTCGCGCACGACGGGGAGCACACGGCCGAATCCAACGCGCGCTTCGACCGTTCTTTGCGCCAGCAGGACCCGGGGATGGGGGTGCGCGATCGCGCCGACCTGGACGCGCTGGCGAGCGCCTGCGGCCTGACCCGGGAGGCGGTGGTGGACATGCCGGCGAACAACCAGATCCTGATCTGGCGGCGGGATACGGTCTGAGCCGTACGGTTTGTGGACCGGGTCACTGTCCGGCGGGAACTTCGGGCGAGGTGGCGACACCAATGGTTGACCATGAAGTGGCCATGGAAATGGATCCAGGGCGAATCATAGGATTAGGCGATCGGTGTGATTGATATAATAGAATTCACATCATAAGAATTCGCCGATATAGTGATGCACATGATCGATAACGATCATCTGCCACCAACCGAATGAACGGAAACAAGCAAAGGAGATAGCGATATGACGCTTCGTCTGGGCGATACCGCACCGAACTTCCAGGTCGACACCACCTCCGGCAAGATCGACTTCCACGAGTGGATCGGCGATTCCTGGTGCTTCTTCTTCAGCCACCCGGCCGACTTCACCCCGGTGTGCACCACCGAGATGGGTCGCACCGCGCAGCTCGCGAAGCAGTTCGCGGACCGCAACGTGAAGCCGCTGGGCCTGTCCACCGACACGGTGGAAGAGCACAACAAGTGGATCGAGGACGTGAACGACACGCAGAACACGACCCTCGAATTCCCGATCGTCGCCGACGCCGACAAGAAGATCTCGGAACTCTACGAGATGATCCACCCCGGCGAGAGCGACACCGCAGCGGTGCGTTCGGTCTACATCATTGATCCGAACAAGAAGATCCGTCTGATGATGACCTACCCGATGTCGCTGGGCCGCAACTTCGACGAGATCCTGCGCGCCATCGACGGCCTGCAGACCGCCGACAAGCACGGCATCGCGACGCCGGCCGACTGGACCCCCGGTGACCAGGTGATCATCCCGCCGACGGTCAGCAACGAAGAAGCGCAGAAAAAGTTCCCGCAGGGCTTCGACGAGATCCGCTCGTACCTGCGCTACACCAAGGTCTGAACCTCCGGGTTCCGATCACCGGTCCCGGGGTTCTGCCTCCCCGGGCCGGGTCTCTCCGGGCCCCTCCGGTTCTGCCGGGCGGGGCCTTTTTTTGTGTGTGCGGCGCGCGTGTGTTTCAGGGCAGCAGCGGGGCGAAGCCGGCCCGGTAGTCGGGATAGCGGAAGCGGTAGCCGGAGTCCTGCAGGCGCCGGCTGTCGCAGCGCCGGCCGCGGGCCCCGTCGCGGGCATCCACGCGGTGGACCGCCGCATCTGCTGGCAGGGTACCCAGGCGCGCGGCGAGCCAGTGCAGCACTTCGCTTTTCAGGGCCGGTTCGGTATCCACGCCGAGATAGACCGGATCGGGATCGGCCAGCGTGAACAGGTGGTGCAGGATGCCGACCGCATCATCGCGGTGGATGCGGTTGGTCCAGGTCGGCGGTTCGTCATCGCCCAGCTGGCCGGCGCGCGCCAGATCCAGCATGCGTTCGCGCCCCGGTCCGTAGATCCCGCCCAGGCGCAGGCGGATGCCACGGTACGGCGAGGCCTCCAGCAGGCGTTCGGCCTCCAGCAGGCGGCGGCCGGAGAAGCGTTGTGGCAGGGCGGGGGTGTCCTCGTCGACCCGGCTGCCGTCATCGACGCCGTAGACGCCGGTGGACGACACGAAGATCGTGCGTTCCGGCTGCAGGCCCTGGCGCTCCAGGGCGCCCAGCGCATGGTGCAGCGCGTCGACATAGGCGCGGCGGTACCCCGCGTCGTCCATCCGGTCGGGCGTGGTGATGAAATACACCGCCCGTGCCGTTCGCGGCAGCTCCGGCAGGCCGTCGGGATCGGAAAGGTCGCCTCGCAGCGGGTGGATCCATTCGGGCAGGTGTTCGGGATGGCGCCGCAGGCCCCAGACCCGGTGCCCGGCGTCGTGCAGCCGACGGCCCAGCCCGGTGCCCAGGTCTCCGCAGCCGAAGATCAGGATATCGTCCATGCGGTTCACTCCGGTGTGGCTGGGGGTTACGCTACTCCCTGCACCGGCGTGGGGGGATTTCCCGCGTCCCGATCATTTTTTCTCGGGGGGTCGAGATGGGTCGCCGCAAGCCGAAACCGGACAGCGTGAACTGCCCCTGCGGGTCCGGTCACCCGCGGGAACGCTGCTGCGGGCCGCGTATCGACGGCACCGCCCCGGCGGAGACCGCCGAGGCGCTGATGCGTTCGCGTTACACCGCCTATGCCGAAGGCAACGAGGCCTACATCCTCGCGACCTGGGATCCGCAGACCCGTCCGGCCTCGCTGGAGCTGGACCCCGAGCGGCGCTGGCTGGGCCTGAATGTGCGCGACACCGAGGCCGGCGGCCGCGAGGACACCACCGGGGTGGTCGAATTCGTCGCCCGCGCGCGACTGCGCGGCCAGGGCATGCGCCTGCACGAGCGCAGCCGTTTCCGGCGCATCGACGGCCACTGGTACTACATCGACGGCGACACGCCGGACGCCTCGTGAACCCCGTCGTCGATGCCGCCGCGGGTGCGCGTACCGGGGGCGATACCGAAGTCGATCCGGGGCTGCTGGCGGCGGTGGAGCGGGGCGTGCGTGCGCAGGCTGCGGGACAGACCGAGCACGCGCTGATCGCCCGCCTGCGCGACGCTGGCGTGTTGCCCTTCGCCGGGGCCGACCTGCGTGAACCGCTGGGGCTGTTCCGCACCCATTTCCTGCTGTTTCACTGCCTCTATCGCCTGCGCGACCGGCTGGCGGCCGAGGGCGAATGGCTGCGCATCCATTGCCTGGATATCGGCATTCAGGCGCGGGCCACGGACGGCGCGGGGGCCGCGGCAACCGCCGGCACGGTCTCCGCGGCCCTGGTGCGCGAGGACCCTTTGCGGGCCTATTACCTCGACCTGAGCACTCTGGATCACATGGATGCGGCCGCGGTGCAGGCCCTGCTGGACGGCTTCTGGCGGCGGATGGACGGCGGCGACCGCCGGGCGGCGGCGCTGGCGGTGCTGGAGCTGGCGGATCCGGTGGACGACGCGGAGATCCAGTCCCGCTACCGCCGCCTGGCCCAGCGCCACCACCCCGACCGGGGTGGCGACACGGCCACCCTGCAACGCCTCAACGAGGCGCGCTGGATCCTGCTGGGCGACTGACGCGTCTCTCTCCGCCGCCGGAGGGCTCAGTCGTCGGCGTCGTCCATGGTGGTCACGAAGGCCTGTTCCACGGTGTAGGTGCCGGTCCCCTTGTAGCTGGTCTGTACCCAGCCGTGCTCCTCGAGCCACTGGCTCATCTCGCGGTTCATCGCCGGGTTGCCGCACAGCATCACGCGATCCTGCTCCGGGTCCGCGGGCGGCAGATCCAGCGCCCGGAACAGCTCGCCCGAGCGGAACAGCTCGGCGCCGCGCTGGTTGTTGTCGAACGGCTGCTGCGCCACGGGGCAGGCGAAGTCGTGATCCTCGCGGGTCACGGTGGGCATGTAGCGGAAGCGATCGCTGATCTTCGCTTCCAGCTCCTCGCGATAGGCCAGTTCCTCCACGGTGCGCACGCTGTGCACCAGGATGACCCGTTCGAAATGTTCGAACACCTCGTCGCTGCGGACCAGGGAGACGAACGGCGCGATGCCGGTGCCGGTGGCCAGCATGTACAGATGCCGCCCGGGCTGCACGTAGTCCACCGTCAGCGAGCCGGTGACCTTGTTGTTGATCCAGATCGAATCGCCCGGTTCGACATGGGCGAGGCGGCTGGTCAGGTCGCCGTCGGGCACGTGGATGCTGAGAAACTCGAGCTCCTCGCTGGACGGGTCGGAAACGATCGAATAGGCGCGCGGAATCAGCTTGCCCTCGGGGCGCAGGCCGAGGGTGACGAACTGGCCATTGCGGAATTCGAAGCCCTCCGGCCGCGTGGTGGTGAAGCTGAAGGTCTTGTCCGACCAGTGGTGCAGGGACGTGATCTGCTGTTCCGAGTAGGGCATGACGGGGCTATTCTCCGAGTGATCTGGTCAATAATTTAACAGGCGGAGGAAAGACGTGCCCAATGAGCGGGCCTGCGCCGGGGCCATGCAGCGAAACACGGGGATCCCCGGCAGACAACCGCTCGTTGGTCAGGAAGAAGTGAGAAGGTCCTGCAGGCAGTCGCGCAGGGGACGCGGACGGGCGATGTGATAACCCTGCACGTAGTCCAGACCGATGGCGCGCAGCCGTTCCATGCCCTCGGCGTCCTCCACCCCTTCGGCGATGGTGTGCAGACCCAGAACACGGCCCACCCGGTGGATGGCCGTGACCATGGCCGCATCCACCGGGTCCTGAGCGATCCCGCGGACGAAACTGCCGTCGATCTTGAGGAAGTCCACCGAGAGTTTCTTCAGATAACCGAAAGAGGACAGCCCCGAGCCGAAGTCGTCCAGCGAGAAATGACAGCCAAGATAGCGCAGTGCGCGGATCAGGTTGATCGCCTGGTCGTGATTGGAGATCGCCGCGGTTTCGGTGATCTCGAAGGTCACGCGCCGCGGGGCGATGCCGTGGTGCGACAGGCGGTCGGCGATGAAGTCCAGCATCTCCGGCTGGGCCAGCGACTGGCCCGACAGGTTGATGGCCACCGGGATCGAGTCGTCCGGGTGCGTGGTCAGCTCGATCAGCACCGCCTCGATTACGTGACGGTCGATCTCGGGCATCAGGTGGTAGCGTTCGGCTGCCGGAATGAATGCCCCGGGCGCGATGAGCTCGCCCTGCTCGTCCTGCAGCCGCACCAGTACCTCGAAATGGTCCAGGCTGTGTCCGGCGGCCGGATCCAGACGCTGAATGGGCTGGGCAAAGGGGACGAGACGGGCCTGTTCCAGGGCGTCGCGAATGCGCCCCACCCATTCCATCTCGCCGTGGCGCTGGCGTAGGCGATCATCGCCCTCGCGCCACAGGTACACCGTGTTGCGCCCGGTTTCCTTGGCGGCGTAGCAGGCCGAATCGGCCTGGCTGAGAAGGATGTTCAGATCCTTCTGCGCCCCGTACACCGGGACCAGGCCGATGGATACCCCGATGTCGAAGCGCCGGCCCTCCCATTCGAAGCGCAGATCGCGCACCGTGTCGATGATTTCCTCCGCAATCTCCTGCGCGCGCTCCACCGGACAGTGGTTAAGCAGCAGGCCGAATTCGTCACCGCCCAGGCGCGCCAGGGTGTCGCTCTCCCGGATGTGCCGGGGCAGCAGCTCGGCCAGGCGCTGTAACAGGGCATCGCCGGCCAGGTGGCCGCAGGTATCGTTGACGATCTTGAACTGGTCCAGGTCCATGTAGCACAGCACATGCGGTGTCCTGTGCCGGCCCGGAATTGACAGGGCCGACTCCACCCGGCGCTCGAACTCCCGACGGTTGAACAGTTCGGTCAGGTCATCGTGGGTCGCCTGGTGGTTGAGGCGGCTGGTCATGTCCGACAGGGCGGTCATGTCCTGCAGCACGATGACCGCGCCCGTGACGTCTCCATCCGTTGCTCCGCCCAGGGGCGAGACCGTGGCCCGCACGTGGCAGGGGCCCGCGCAGATTTCCAGGCGACCTTCCGGGTATTCCAGGGGCCGGCCCCAGCGCAGACAGCGCGCCGCGAGGGGTGTCGCGCTGTCCTGGCCGGGTTCCAGGAGACCGATCGTGCGATCCGCATCGGCGTCCAGGACGTTCGCCCGGTCCACGTCCAGGAGCGCTTCGGCGGCCGGGTTGATGTACTGGATCCGGCCGTCGGCATCGGTCGTGATGACCCCGTCGGCCAGTGATTCCAGGGTGGTCGAGAGCCGGTCGCGTTCCGCTTCCAGGTGCCGTTCGGTAACGCGCAGGTCGGTCAGGTCGTAGGCCACGCCGATCACGCCCGAGATTACGCCGTCCGGCTCCGCGGTCGGGGTCCAGCTGATGTTGAGGCGGCGGCCATCGAGATCGAATTCACTGGCGAAGTGCTCGCCCGCGAGGGCGCGACGCAGGTCCTGCGGCACCTGCGGATGGTCCGCCCAGCGTTCGAAGGCGTTCACGCCCACCAGGTCGTGGTTGTTCAGCCCCAGGCCGTACAGGCCGGCGCCCTCTGACAGCGTGATGTAGCCGTCGGCATCGAGGGAGAACAGGATCAGCGGAGCATTGGCGACGGTGACCTCCAGCTGGCTTTCGAGGTCATGCAGGGTCTGCTCCGAGATGCGCTGGCCGGTGATGTCGCGCAGGGTGGTGAAGACTTCGATATCGTCGTCGTGTTCCACCGCGCGGGTACGGACCTCCGCCGGGAAATGGCTGCCGTCCGGACGCCGCATCCGGGTCTCGAAGCGTGCGGGCAGGTAATGCGCCGGATTTTCGTGAACGCGCCGGACATCGTCGGGCGAGGCTTCCATGTCCAGTGCGGTGATGCTCCGGCCGTCGAGCTCCCCGGCGTCGGCGCAGTGAAAAAGCCGGCAGGCCGCCTGGTTGGCCGCCACCACATGCCCGGCTCGATCAAGGACCAGGTGAGCCTCGGGCGCCTGCTCGAAAAGGTTGCGGTAGCGTTGGGAGTCCGGCGGAGGTGACATCGCGGTTGTCGGGTGACGGGCTGGATCACTGACGATACAGAGTGCCCGGGCCGCTGTCAGATCCCGTACCATGACCGAGGGAGTCCGGTCATTTCGACAGGGAATTTGCGGGTTCGGTCTTGAAGCGGGGGGCGGCGGCCCCATCGTTCGGGTCAGTTGCCAATTTTGAAGCGAGGATCAATCCGATGCGAATGGATCGCCTGACGACCAAATTCCAGAGCGCGATCTCCGACGCCCAGTCGCTGGCGGTGGGCCGGGATCATCAGTTCATTGAACCGGCCCACCTGCTGCTGGCCATGCTGGATCAGGAGGGCGGCACCACCCGCCACGTGCTCGACCGTGCCGGGGTCAACGTGCGCCAGCTGCGCTCCGCGCTGGGCGAGGCGCTGGACCGCATGCCGAAGGTGGAGGGTGCCGCCGGCGACGTGCACGTGTCCAGCGACCTGGGGCGCATGCTCAACGTGTGTGACAAGCTCGCCCAGGAGCGCAAGGATCAGTACATCCCGAGCGAGCTGTTTCTCCTCGCCGCCATCGACGAGAAGGCCGGCGTGGGCGAGATGCTGCGCAATGCCGGGGCCAACAAGGACTCCATCGAGGACGCGGTGGAGCAGATCCGCGGCGGGGCTCAGGTGGACGACCCCAACGCGGAGGAGAATCGGCAGGCGCTGGAGAAATACACCACCGACCTGACCGAACGCGCGGAGCAGGGCAAGCTGGATCCGGTCATCGGGCGTGACGAGGAAATCCGCCGCTCGGTGCAGGTGCTGCAGCGCCGCACCAAGAACAACCCGGTGCTGATCGGCGAGCCCGGGGTCGGCAAGACCGCGATCGTCGAGGGCCTGGCCCAGCGTATCGTCAACGGCGAGGTGCCCGAAGGGCTCAAGGACAAGCGCGTGCTGGCGCTGGACATGGGCTCGCTGCTGGCCGGGGCCAAGTACCGCGGCGACTTCGAGGAACGCCTGAAGTCGGTGCTCAACGAGATCTCGCAGGAAGAGGGTCGGGTGATCCTGTTCATTGACGAGATCCACACCCTGGTGGGTGCCGGCAAGGCCGAGGGCGCGATGGATGCCGGCAACATGCTCAAGCCGGCGCTGGCGCGTGGCGAGCTGCACTGCATCGGCGCGACCACGCTCAACGAATACCGCGAGAACATCGAGAAGGACGCCGCGCTGGAGCGCCGCTTCCAGAAGGTGCTGGTGGACGAGCCGACCCAGGAGGACACCATCGCCATCCTGCGCGGACTGAAGGAACGCTACGAGGTGCACCACGGGATCGAGATCACCGACCCGGCGATCGTCGCCGCGGCGCAGCTGTCGCAGCGCTACATCACCGACCGCCAGCTGCCGGACAAGGCGATCGACCTGATCGACGAGGCGGCCAGCCGGATCAAGATGGAGATCGACTCCAAGCCCGAGTCCATGGACCGGCTGGAGCGGCGCCTGATTCAGCTGAAGATCGAGCGCGAGGCGCTGAACAAGGAATCCGACGAGGCCTCGAAGAAGCGCCTGGGCACGCTGGAGGAGGAGATCGAGCGCCTGGAGCGCGAGTACTCCGACCTCGAAGAGGTGTGGAAGTCCGAAAAGGCCTCGGTCTCCGGCGCCGCGCAGCTCAAGGAAGAACTGGAGCGCGCGCGTCAGGAGCTGGAGACCGCGCGGCGTGCCGGTGACCTGTCGCGCATGTCCGAACTGCAGTACGGGAAGATCCCGGATCTGGAGAAGTCCCTGGCCATGGCCCACGAGATGGAGAGCCAGGAGACCCAGCTGCTGCGCAACAAGGTGACCGACGAGGAGGTCGCCGAGGTCGTCTCGCGCTGGACCGGGATCCCGGTGGCGAAGATGCTGGAGGGCGAGAAGGACAAGCTGCTGCGCATGGAAGAGGCCATCGGCGAGCGCGTGGTCGGCCAGAACGAGGCGGTGACCGCGGTGGCCAACGCCATCCGCCGTTCACGCGCCGGGCTGGCGGATCCCAACCGTCCGAACGGCTCGTTCCTGTTCCTCGGCCCCACCGGCGTCGGCAAGACCGAGCTGACCAAGTCGCTGGCCGGCTTCCTGTTCGACACCGAGGAGGCCATGGTGCGCATCGACATGTCGGAGTTCATGGAGAAGCACTCCGTGGCGCGGCTGATCGGGGCGCCCCCGGGCTATGTCGGTTACGAGGAGGGTGGCTATCTGACCGAGGCCGTGCGCCGCAAGCCGTACTCCGTGATCCTGCTGGACGAGGTCGAGAAGGCGCATCCGGACGTGTTCAACGTGCTGCTGCAGGTGCTGGATGACGGCCGCCTGACCGACGGTCACGGGCGCACCGTGGACTTCCGCAACACGGTGATCGTGATGACCTCCAACCTGGGTTCGCAGCAGATCCAGGAGATGGCCGGCGAGGACAACTACGATCGCATGAAGGGCGCGGTGATGGAGATCGTCGGGCAGCACTTCCGCCCCGAGTTCATCAACCGCGTGGACGACGTGGTGGTCTTCCACCCGCTGGAGCGCGAGCAGATCCGTGCGATCACCGAGATCCAGCTGCGCTATCTGCGCGAACGCCTGGAGGAGCGCGAACTGGGGCTGGAGGTCTCCGACGCGGCGCTGGATCACCTCGGCGAGGCGGGCTTCGACCCGGTGTACGGGGCGCGGCCGCTGAAGCGGGCGATCCAGACCCAGCTGGAGAACCCGCTGGCGCAGCAGCTGCTGTCCGGCGAGTTCGTCTCCGGCGACACCATCCGCGTGGACATGGAGGGCGAGGCCCTGCGCTTTGTGAAGCACGCCGAGGCGGCCTGAGCCGCCCCGGTCCGTCCCGGCTGTCACTGAGGATGACCCGAAGGCCCGCCATGTGCGGGCCTTCCTGCGTTCGGGCCCGGGAGCTCAGATGTGGCCCATGGCCTCCATGGCGCGGGCGACCTTGACGAAGCCGGCGATGTTGGCGCCGACCGAGTAGTTGCCCGGGGAGCCGTATTCTTCGGCCGTCTCGAAGCAGGTCTGGTGGATGTTCGCCATGATCTCCTGCAGGCGTGCTTCGGTGTGTTCGAAGGTCCAGGAGTCGCGGCTGGCGTTCTGCTGCATCTCCAGCGCGCTGGTCGCCACGCCGCCGGCGTTGGCGGCCTTGCCGGGACCGAAGGCGACGCCTGCGTCGCGGAAGATCTGGATGCCTTCCGGGGTCACCGGCATGTTGGCGCCTTCGGCGACCGCCATGCAGCCGTTTTCGACCAGTGCCTTCGCATCCTTGCCGGTCAGTTCGTTCTGCGTGGCGCAGGGCAGGGCGACCTCGCAGGGGATCTCCCAGATGCAGCCGTTTTCACGGTATTTCGCGCTCGGCTTGCGTTCGGCGTAGTCCGAGACCGGGCCGCGTTCACGCTCCTTGATCTGGCGCAGCAGGTCCAGATCCAGGCCGTCCTCGTCGAGGATCACGCCACGCGAGTCCGAGCAGGCGATGACCTTCGCACCCAGCTGCTGTGCCTTCTGCGTGGCGAAGATCGCCACGTTGCCGGCACCCGAGATCACCACCCGCTTGCCTTCGAGGGAATCGTTGCGGGCCTTCAGCATCTCCTGGGTGAAGAACACCGCGCCGTAGCCGGTGGCCTCGGTGCGCGCACGGCTGCCGCCCCAGTCCAGACCCTTGCCGGTGAACACGCCCGATTCGAAGCGGTTGGTCAGGCGCTTGTACTGCCCGAACATGTAGCCGACCTCGCGCTGGCCGACGCCGATGTCGCCGGCGGGGACGTCGGTGTATTCGCCGAGGTAGCGATACATCTCGGTGATCAGGCTCTGGCAGAAGCGCATGATCTCGCCGTCGGAGCGGCCCTTGGGATCGAAGTCGCTGCCGCCCTTGCCGCCGCCGATCGGCAGGCCAGTGAGCGCGTTCTTGAAGACCTGGGAAAAGCCGAGAAACTTGACGATCCCCAGATAAACCGACGGATGGAAGCGGATGCCGCCCTTGTACGGCCCCAGCGCGCTGTTGAACTGCACGCGGAAGGCGCGGTTGATCTGCAGTTCGCCGCGATCGTCCTGCCAGGGCACGCGGAAGATGATCTGGCGTTCCGGTTCGCAGATGCGCTGGATGATCTTCAGGTCGGCGAATTCCGGGTACTTGACCAGAACCGGGCCCAGGGTCTGCAGCACCCCGTGCACGGACTGGTGAAACTCCGTCTCGCCCGGGTTGCGGTGCAGGACTTCCTGATAGATCGGCTCGAGTTTCTCGTCGAGACTTCCGTTCATGACTGTCTTCCTGTGTGAACCATGGGCGCGCATTAAGGCATAACCCGGTATCCGGGACAATCCTGTCTGCTCTTTTGTGGTGCAGAATGCACATGGATGGTGCGGGCTGGACGGGCGGCGCGCGGCGCGGGAACATGCCCGGAATGGAAGCGTCGGGGGCCGCCGGAGGCCGGGCCGGAGGATGAAACCATGGATGAGCGGGCAGGAGTGCGTGACGTGTTCCGCCGGCTGATGTGGCGGCTTGCGTGGATGCCGGTGCTGCTGGCCGTGGCGGTGGCCGGGACCGGCTGCACCCTGCTGGAGGCGCGCGGCCAGTTTGCCGCGATGCAGGGTGCCTGCGTACTGGAGGGTCGCATCGCCGGGGCCGGAGAGGCTGGCAAGGATTCGGACGACGGGGCCTACGTGGTGCTGGCGGTGCGCGAGCGCGGTGAGGGATTGCCGCCGGAGGTAGTGGATCACGTGCTCACCGGGTCCGGCGGGCAGTGGTTCTTTGCCCTCGAACCGGGCGTGTGGTCGGTGCTGGGTTACTGGCAGGATGGCCGCGATGCGGGCGCCGTGCCGGGGGCCGCCCATGCCTGGGAGCGCGGTGCAACGCTCGATTGCGGCGCGGGCGAGCGCTACCTGGACCAGCGCATCCGGGTCGACGACCCCGCGAGGCGAATCGACGGGGCGTTCGACGAGGGCGGACTGACGTTCCCGGGCGCGGCGGCGGAACGGGCGGCACACGAGGATGATTCGCTGCCCAGCCTCGGGCGGGTTACGGCCTTCGGTCTTGTCACCACGCTGGCGGACCCGCGATTCGATCCGGCGATTGCCGCCGCCAGTCAGTGGCGGCCGCTGGATTTCGTCCGCGATGGCTACGCCGGGGTGTATTTCCTCGATGGTCCCTACGACCCCGCGCGCGAGCCGGTGCTGTTCATCCATGGCATGAACGGTTCGCCCGTCTCCTTCGAGGCGCTGGTGGAGGATCTGGATACCCGCCGTTTCCAGCCCTGGGCATATTACTACCCGTCGGGTGTCCCGCTGGAAGCGGCCGCGGTGCACCTGGCGCAGGTGATGGAAGAGCTGGAGCTGCGCTATGGCCTGGAACGGTATCAGGCGGTGGCGCACAGCATGGGCGGTCTGGTGGCGCGCGGCTTCCTGCTGGAGCGTGAGCGCCGCGGCGCGCCTGCCCGGGTTCCGCGCCTGGTGACCCTGGCCACGCCCTGGGGTGGCCACCGGATGGCCGCGACCGGGGTCGCGCATGCGCCGGTCGTGGTGCCGGTCTGGCGTGACATGGCGCCGGGCAGCGAATTTCTGGAAGGGCTGTTCGCCGGCTCGGCCGGGATCCCGGCCGAGACCCATCTGCTGTTTGCGCATCGCCGCGACAGCGGGCGCAGCCGCGAGCTCACCGACGGTGTGGTGAGCCTCGAGAGCATGTTGCGGCCGGAGGCCCAGGCGGCGGCCGCGAGTCTCTACGGGGTGGATGCCACGCATGCGGGCATCCTCGAGCATCCACGAACCCTTGAGCGGGTGCGGACACTGCTCGAGGGGCCCTGACGCGGGGCGCCGGAGGGCGTACTCTGGAGCGGTACCGGCAGACCGGGAACGGCGGGGAAGATCCATGCAGTTGTTCGAGTGCGAGGCCTGTGGCCTTGCGGTTCATTTCGACAATACCCGCTGCACCCGCTGCGGCCACCGCCTGGGTTTTCTGCCCGACCGCATGCGGGTGGCGGCCCTGGCCCCGGTCGGGACGGGCACCGACCGGCAGGGCCGCGAGGTCGCGGGGGGATGGTGGCAGGTGGCCGGGGAGCCGGACGGCCCGCGCTATCGGCAGTGCCGGCATTATGCGGTGGACGGCATCTGTAACTGGATGGTGCCGGAGTCGGATCCGGATCCGTTCTGCCGCGCGTGCCGTCTCAACCGGACCATCCCCGATCTGAGTGTTCCCGGGAACCGGACGCTGTGGGCGCGTCTGGAGGCGGAGAAGCGGCGTCTGGTCTATGGCCTGCTGCGGCTCGGCCTGCCGGTGACGCCCAGGCGCGATGACCCCGCGGGCCTGGCATTCGATTTCCTGGCGTCCACCGCGCCGGCGTTTCAGGAGGGGGGTGGCGTGGTGACCGGGCATGCCGCCGGTCTCATCACCCTGGATATCGCCGAGGCCGATCCGGCGGTGCGCGAGCGCATGCGCGAGGCGATGGCCGAGCCCTATCGCACCATTCTGGGACATTTCCGCCACGAGAGCGGCCACCATTACTGGGAACGCCTGGTGCGCGGTGGCCCGGCGCACGAGGATTTCCGCCGGCAGTTCGGCGACGAGCGCGCCGATTATGATGCCGCGCTGCGCCGGCATTATCGCGAGGGGCCGCCGGCCGACTGGCAGGAGCGCTTCGTCAGTGCCTATGCCAGTGCTCATCCGTGGGAGGACTGGGCGGAGACCTGGGCGCACTATCTGCACATCGTGGATACCCTGGACACCGCGCGGGCCTATGGCCTCGAGGTTGGCGCCGAGGGGCTGGCCGGGTCGGCGATGAGCCACGCACCGGATTACGATCCCTATCATGCCCCGGACATCGATACCCTGATGGATCACTGGCTGCCGCTGACCAATGCCCTCAACAGCCTCAACCGCAGCATGGGGCATGGCCACATCTACCCGTTCACGCTGACCCCGGCCGCGATTGCGAAGCTGCGGTGGGTCCATGCGATCATTCGGGCCGCGCGCGACCGTGCGGGGCCGGGATGCGGGACCAGCCCGGCCGGCGAGTCGTTCACGCCCCGGCGGTCGTCCGCCTGACCCGCCCGCATCGGATCCGGAAACCAGGGGAACCATGTACAACGTTGCCACCCGCGGTCCGTTCAAGGGCCTGAACCCCCGTGTCGCCTTCGTCTCCATCGTTGCCGTGCTGATCATCGTGGCGCTGGCGATCTACCGCACCGATCAGGTGGATGCCGCGGTCAGCGGCGCACGCGATTTCCTCAGCCCCCTGCTGGAGTGGTATTACGTCGCCGCCATGGCCTTCTTCCTGGTCCTGGTGATCTGGCTGGGCATCGGCCGTTACAAGGACGTGCGCCTGGGACGGGACGACGAGGTCCCCGAGTTCACCACCCTGTCCTGGCTGGCGATGCTGTTCGCCGCGGGCATGGGCGTGGGCCTGCTGTTCTGGGCGGTGGCCGAACCCCTCAGCCACTATGGCGGCAATCCGTTCGTGGCCGGCGACGGCGCCCCGGCGGCGGACATGTCCATGGTGCTGACCTATTTCCACTGGGGGCTCAACGCCTGGGCGGTGTTCGCGCTGCTGGCGCTGATGCTGGCGTATTTCGGTTTTCGCCGGGGCCAGCCGCTGGCCCTGCGTTCGGCCCTGCATCCGATGCTGGGCAAGTACGTGCACGGCTGGCCGGGCGACATCGTCGACCTGCTGGCCATTCTCGCGACGGTGTTCGGCATCGCCACCACCCTGGGCCTGGGCATCCAGCAGCTGGGGTCGGGGCTGGACCACCTGACCGGGATGGGCACCTCGGCGACCACCGAGGTGGTGATTACCGCGGTACTCACGGTGATTGCGGTGCTGTCGGTGGTGACCGGGCTGCAGTCCGGCGTGCAGCGGATCTCGCAGGCCAACATGTGGCTCAGCGCAGGGCTGCTCGCGCTGCTGTTGATCTGGGGGCCGACCCAGTACCTGCTGGCGCTGGTGGTGCAGTCCACCGGCTCCTATCTGCAGAACCTGATGGGGCTGTCGCTGTACACCCATGCCCACCATACCGACGGCTGGCATGCCGACTGGACGGTCTTCTACTGGGGCTGGTGGCTGGCCTGGGCGCCGTTCGTCGGGCTGTTCATCGCGCGCATCTCGCGCGGGCGCACCCTGCGCGAGTTCGTAATGGGCGTGCTGCTGGTGCCCACCATGATCACCTTCGTGTGGCTGGGCCTGCTGGGCGGGACCGCACTGTACGCCGAGTCCGAGGGGATGGCCGGCATCGCCGCCGCGGTCAGCGAGGACATGACCCGCGCGACCTTCCTGACCATGGAGACCCTGGAGCCGGGGATAATCGCGATCGGCGGCAGCCTGCTGGTCACGGTGCTGATCGCGACCTACCTGCTGACCTCCGCGAACGCCGGCATCGTGGTGATCAACACCCTGCTGGCGCACGGCTCCACCGAACATCGCACGGTGCACCTGGCGACCTGGGGTGGCGCCATGGGCCTGCTGACCGCGGTGCTGCTGCTGGCCGGCGGACTCGAGGTGCTGCAGAGCGCGGTCATCCTCGCGGCCCTTCCGTTCTCGCTGGTGATGCTGGTGATGATCGTCGGCCTGATCCGCGGGCTGGAGGAGGAGCGCTGGGCGCCGCGGCCGGGCGAGCACAACATCGTGCCCTCCGAGCCCTGGCAGGTGCCGCCCGACCGGGCCTACGAGGATTTCGACGTGGAGGACGACGCCCCGCTGGCGGAGGACTCGCCCGAACGCGATGACGAGGGCTGGCGGTCGCGCCAGGGCTGACCAAAGGCCCGCCGCTGCAAGGGCGGACTTTCCGTGCGCCCGGGCATGGCTTAGGGTGCCCGCCGCGAATCTTACGAAAACTTCAGAGCGCGAACGGAGACCGCTACATGAGCGACGAAACCCTGCAGCTGTCCGGTGAACTGATCCAGAAGGTCCAGGGCGTGCTGGCCGAGGCCGACCCGCGTGCCCAGCAGCCGCTGGTGGCCGTGCAGTATCTGAGTGCGATCACCGGCTTTCTGCTGGCGCAGATGCCCGAGTCGGTGGATGAACGCAAGGATTACCTCAAGCAGCTCGCCGCCTTCACCGAATCGGTGTTCGACGATGTGGAAGGCCAGAAGCAGCAGCAGCCCGCTGCGCCGCAGGAAGCCAGCGGCGTATGGCGCCCCGGCGACGACTGAGCCGGCGGTTGGCGACGGGGGCGCCGGGGCAGCCGGTCAGTCCTCGTCGTCCTGACGGCGCTGCCGCATCTGCCGCAGCATCGCCTCCTGTTCGTTGAAGCTGGGCATGCGGCGTTTCCCCCCGGCATCGCGATCGCGGTCGTTGGCACCGGCGGGGCCCGGCTGGCCCGGGCGTTCGCCTTCCTTGACCTCCTGATATTCCTGCAGCTCGCGCTGGGCGTCCTCGTCGGAGGTGTAGCGTCCGCGATAGTCCTGCGGCGGGCGGTTGCCCTTGCGCAGAAAGGCCCGCATCCGCAGTTCCTTGTTGTAGCGCGTTACGCGACGGTCGATCCATATCAGATCGAAGGCCGCCAGCGCGGCGACCGGAGCCGCCGGGAGCAGCCACCAGAGTGCGGGTGCCAGGACGGCGAGGGCGGCGGTGGCCGCGCTGCCGGCGATGAACGCCACCGCACCGACGGGTTCGTGGAGATAGAAACGGTGCCCGCCGACGGGGAACAGCAGCCACGCGCCATAGGCCGCCGGCCGCGAGCGCATGGTACTGGCCAGCCGGGCGTTGACCGCCTGCAGCCCGCCACCTTCCAGATCGAGTTTCTTCCAGGCCTTGCTCATGCGGCGCAGTCTAGGGAAACGCCGGGCAATGTGCACATTCGCACTGGCGCCCCGGGTTTTCCGGAAGCCCCGTCCCCGGCTCCTCAGGTGGCCGGCGCCGGCGCCGGCGGCGAATTCGCGTGTGTCCAGCGGATCACGTCGTCCAGCGGCATTGGCCGGGCGATGCCGTAGCCCTGAACCGCATCGCAGCCCAGCTGGTGCAGCTCGCTCAGGGTCCCTTCGTCCTCCACGCCCTCGGCCACCACCTGCAGCCCGAGGTCGTGTCCCAGACCGATGGCCGCGCGGGTGATCTGGCCATCCACCCGCTGGTGCGCCATCTCCCTCACGAAGGCCTGGTCGATCTTCAGTGAATGCACCGGCAGGCGGCGCAGGTAGGCCAGCGAGGCCTGCCCGGTGCCGAAATCATCGATCGCGAGGGCGACCCCCGCAGCCTCGAGGTGGTCCAGCGCGGTCACGACCTCTTCCGGGTTGGCCATCACCGCACTTTCGGTGAACTCCAGCTCCAGGTCGCCGGGTTGCAGACCGGCGCGCTCGATGATCGCGAGGACATGCTCCGCAAACTCGGGATCGATGAAGTTGCGGGCCGACACGTTCACGCTGACCGGGATGTCGATACCGGCTTCGCGCAGTCGCCGGGTGTCGGCCGCCGCGCATTCCAGCAGCTCGCGGGTCAGCGGATGGATCAGCCCGGTCTGCTCGGCCTGAGGGATGAACTCGTCGGGCGGGACCAGCCCGTGCCGCGGGTGTTCCCAGCGCAGCAGGCCTTCCACTCCCAGCAGCCGGCCGTCGCCGGGATCGGTCTTGGGCTGGTACCACAGGTGCAGCTGGTCGCGTCCCAGGGCCTCCTGAAGTTCGCCCAGGCGCGCCACGGTGCGCCGCGAACGCTCGTCCTGGCGCGGGTTCCACTGGCGGCAGGTGTGCCCGCTGGTGCGCGCCTCGTGCATCGCCATCCATGCCCGGGTCAGCAGACGTCCGGGGTCGTCGTCTTCGCCGTCGGGGAAGGTGGCGACCCCGGCATGGGCACCCAGGTAAACCGGGATGCCGTGCAGTTCGAACGGGGTCTGCAGGCGTTCCACCGCCTGTCCGGTGATGGCCTGGCAGGGCGGCTCGCCGTTGCCCTCCAGGACCAGCACGAAGTGGTCGTCGTGAATATGGTAGAGCCGGCCGTTGCCCAGCCGGGCCGAGATCTGCAGTCGTTCCGCGATTGCCCGCAGCAGGGGATGCTCGGCCTCCAGGCCCAGTGCGCTGATGGTGTCCTCGTAGTTGTCCATGCGCAGGCTGGCGACCCGGGTGACGGACCCCGACCCTGGCCCCGGCTCGGCCCGTGCAGTCGCGAGCCGTTCGCGAAGGTCGTTTTCCAGTGCCTGGCGGTTAGGCAGTCCGGTAACCGGGTTGGTGAGGGCCTGGTTCACCAGCTGGCGGGCATGGCCGTGCAGCTGGGCGAACATCCAGCCGGTGGCGCCTCCCAGGAACACGTACAGCCCCATACGCGTGGTCCAGTTGAGCAGGGGCTGCATCTGTCCGGTGGTGGTGTCCATGGGCATGAACGGCCCCAGCGCCAGGCCCGCCAGCAGACCCAGGATTGCACCTCCGCGCGGGCCGAAGACCGCCGCACCGGCGAGGATCGGGATCAGGATGAAATTGAGATAGGCCGTGGCGGTTCCGCCGGTGCGCAGCACCAGCGCGACCACCGCCCCCATCTGGATCAGGATCAGCAGCAGCGCCGCCACGCGCCGGAACCCGGCGATCTCCTGCCAGGGTTCGGGGCGCCAGCGGGATTCGAGCAGGCGATGGATGTCCATGGAACTCCCCGGCCGGTGATTGCGGGGCGCGCGCGGACGCTCCCCCCGGTGCACGGCCACGTCCGTGCGGGGTTCGAGCATAGCCCATCGTCCCTGCCCCATGCTGGCGCGCCTGCGGTCGTGGCCGTTACTGCGGGAGGCGACCCAGCAGTTCTCGCATGGCCTCGTCCAGCGGCTGCCCCCCTTTGGGCAGCCAGACGGTCTCCTGCACCTGTCGGTCCTGATAGGGAGCCAGCGCCGTGGCGAGTTCCTGGCGGGCGATGGGCTTGGTCAGGAAGTCCGCCGCTCCCAGTACGTTACCCAGTTCCGGTTCATCCACCATGGTCAGCATCACCACGGGGATATCCGCGGTTTCCGGCGCGGCCTTGAGCTGGCGCAGTACCTCCCAGCCATCCATGCCCGGCATCATCACATCCAGGGTGATCGCTCGGGGACGCAGGCGGGCGGCCAGCCTGAGGGCTTCTTCCCCGTCGCGGGCGACCACGGGACGAAAACCCTCGCGTTCCAGGAAACGGCGAATCAGATCCCGGGCCATGGGATCGTCGTCCACCACCAGCACCCGGCGATCGGTTTCGCTGGTGGTTTCCGGCTCGCCCATGTCGACCAGGGTCTGTTCTGCCCGCTGAGAGGACACATCCCGTGGCAGGGTCACGGTGAAACAGGAACCCTCGCCAGGGGTGCTCTCGAGGGTGATCTGGCCCCCCATCATGTCGACGAAGTGGCGGCAGATGGTCAGGCCCAGGCCCGTGCCCCCGTATTTCCGGGTGGTGGAGGCATCGGCCTGGGAAAAGGGCTGAAACAGCTTGCCTTTTTCTTCCTCGGTCATGCCGATGCCGGTATCGCGGACGCGAAACCGGATCCAGGCCCCGTCCTGGTTGTCCACGTCCTCTACCTGCAGGGTGATCCGGCCCTGCTCGGTGAATTTGGCGGCGTTGGAGAGCAGGTTGAACAGCACCTGGCGGGTCTTGGTCTGGTCGGCGTGCAGCAAGCCGATATCTTCCGGGCAGTCCAGCACCAGCTCGCTGCCGTTTCGTTTGACCAGCGGCCTGACCACGTCCCCGACGGCGCGGACCTGGTCGCGCACGTCAAAGGACTCCAGATAGAGCTCCATCTTGCCCGCTTCGATCTTGGACAGGTCCAGGATGCTGCCAATCAGTTCCAGCAGGTGGGTGCCGGAGTTATGAATCCGCTGCAGATCCTCCTTCGGGGCTTTGGAGCGATCGTCTTCCAGCAGGTCCTCCAGATCCTCCATGAGCATCTCGCTGTAGCCGATGATGGCGTTCAGGGGGGTGCGCAGTTCGTGGCTCATGTTGGCCAGAAAGGCGCTCTTGGCATGGTTGGCCTCTTCGGCGGCCTCCTTGGCTTCGCGCAGTGCCGCCTCGGCCCGTTTGCGTGCACTGATGTCGTGGAAGCTGAGGGTGTAGAAGGCCTCGTCTCTCCCGCCCGAGCGCGTCACGCTGGCTTCCAGGGTCAGGGGAGTGCCGTCCGAGGCCAGACCGCGCACTTCCTGCCAGCCCCGGTCCCTGAGCCCGTCCACCACCGCCTGCGCGCCACCCCCCGCGCCCAGCAGCGCATTGACGGGCATCCCCTGGAAACGCCGTTCGCCGTACCCGAACAGCCGGGCGGCGGCCGGGTTGGCGCTCAGTACCTCCAGCGTGTCGCTGCGTACCGTCAGAATGGCGTCGCGGGCGGTTTGCACGATGGTCTCGGTACGGCGTACGGCCTTTTCCAGGCTGTCCATGACCCGGTTGTACAGCCGCGCGATCTGCCCGATCTCGGTGAAGGGTTCCACCGGAACCCGGCGGGAGAGGTCCCGGGAGCGGGCCTGGTCGGCCATGGCGTCCAGCAGGGTGACCAGCTCGTTGCGCTCGTCATGTTCCGAGACGTTCAATCCCTGATCCTCGTCGTCGGGGGAGACTCGCAGCGGGGTATGGCGATTGATCAGGCGGAGCAGGAGATAACCCAGGCCGAAGGCCCAGAGACCGGCGGCCGCGACCCCCAGGGCCTGGACCCCCAGTTGCGACCAGAAGGCGAGTCCGGTCGCCAGTTGCACCGGATCACCGAACAGGGCCACCGCCAGGGTCCCCCAGATACCTGCGGCCAGGTGAACCGGGACGGCGCCGATGGCGTCGTCAATGTGCCATTTCAGCAGCAGATGGCGGGCACTCACCATGACCGCTCCGGCGATCGCGCCGATGACCACCGCCTCGGCCGCGTTCACCGCATGGGCGCCGGCGGTGATGCCTACCAGCCCGGCCAGCGCCCCGTTGATCAGGGTGGTGATGTCGTGGCTGCGGAATCGCCACCAGGTCAGCAGCAGCGCCCCCGCGCCACCGGCGGCGCCCGCCACCAGGGTGTTGGCAATGATGCCGGGGACGTCCTCGTTGAGGGCGAAGGTGCTGCCGCCATTGAACCCGAACCAGCCGATCCAGAGGAACAGCGTGCCGAGTACCGACAGGGACAGATTGCTGCCGGGGATGTGAACCGGGCGGCCCTGGTCGTCGAAGCGCCCCCGCCGGGGACCGATGATCAGCAGGGCTGCCAGGGCCACCCAGCCGCCGATGCTGTGCACCACGGTGGAACCGGCAAAGTCCACGAACCCCAGACTGGTCAGCCAGCCCGCGTCGTGCCAGCTCCAGTGGCCGAACAGGGGATAGATGAGCCCGGCCACGACCAGGGTGATGGCGATGTAGCCCATGAAGCGGGTGCGTTCTGCCGTGGCCCCGGAGATGATGGTGGCCGCCGTGACGCAGAACATGGTCTGGAAGATGAAAAAGGCGACAAAGTCGGGGGAGTGGCCATCCCACTGCATGAAGAAGTGTTCGCTGCCGACCCAGCCGCCCATGCTGCCGCCGAACATCAGGGCGAAGCCGAAGCCCCAGAACATGAGTGCCGCCACGGTAAAATCGGCCAGGTTCTTGGTGGCCACGTTGATGCTGTTCTTGGTGCGGGTCATGCCCGCTTCCAGCGCGGTAAAGCCTCCCTGCATGAGGAATACCAGGGCGGCGCAGATGAGGATCCAGAGCAGGTCAACGGCTTCTTGCGGTTGCACGGGGCGGTACTCCGATGGCGGACAGGGCCCATGGAGCAAATCGCAGGCCAATGGTGCGGGTTATCATGATCGGGACTGCAGCGGCGGGTAATGTGCCGCCCGAAGGCGCATTTAATGGCCCGACGGGTGGGCACCGGAGGAGGTCGGGTTCCGGCTTTCACGCACGCCCCCGGTGCGTCCGTGCCTTGTCCTGGTGCGCGATTGTTGTGTGTTCCCCGAAATGGTGCTCCCGACGGAGCGTGGAGGAGTGGAGTCGATGGCCGATCGACGCTTGCAGGTGTTTCTGACGGTGGCGCGGCAGCTGTCCTTTACCCGCGCCGCGGAGATCCTCCACATGACCCAGCCGGCGGTGACCTTTCAGGTCCGCCAGCTGGAGGAGCAGCTGGACGCGCGGCTGTTCGATCGCAACCACAACCGGGTGGCCCTGACCGAAGCCGGGGAACTGGTGCGGCGTTACGCCGAGCGGATCTTCGATACCTACGGCGAGATGGAAGCCGCCCTGCGCGAGCTGAAGGGGGCCGCCGGGGCCCTGGTGATCGGCGCCAGCACCACGGTGGCCGAATACATGCTGCCGTCGCTGTTGGGGGCGTTTCGCCGTGCGCATCCGGAGATCGGCATCCGCCTGCGGGTGGGCAACACCGGGATGGTGGTGGGCATGGTCGAGGAAGGCAGCGTGGACCTGGGTATCGTCGAGGCGCCGGTGACCCATCGCAGTCTGGAGGTGCAGGCCTGTTTCAGTGACCGTCTGCAGCTGGTCGTACCGCCCGACCATCCGCTCGCCGGACACGACAGTGTCGGGGTGGAGGCCTTCATCGACGCCCCATTCATATGCCGTGAGGAGGGTTCCGGGACCCGCGAGGTCATCATGGAGTACCTTGGGCAGGCCGGGTACGACCGCAACGCCCTGCGCGGCTGCATGGAACTGGGCAGCCCCGAGGCCATCAAGGGGGCCGTGGCCGCCGGTATGGGGGTCTCGGTGCTGTCCGAGGCCGTGGTGGCCAAGGAACTGGCCCTGGGCGAACTGGCGGCGATCCCGCTCGATCCCGCGCTGGAACGGCCCATCTCGCTGGTCCATGCGCGACAGAAATTCCGGGTGCCGACGCTGGAGGTGCTCAAGCAGTTCCTGCAGGACTACTGCCGGCCCGGCCCCGACATGCCCAAATAAGGACAAAGTGCGATGAAGAACTACTGCGTAGTACAGCACACCTATTCCGAGTTCCTGGCCCTGATCGAGGCCCAGCTCGAAAAACGCGACATTGGATTCTCCTACTACCGCCCCTTCGTCGGGCAGGACCTGCCCGGCTCGGCGGCCCAGTTCGACGGCCTGTGGCTGCTGGGCGGGGCCTGGCCCACGGCGGACCGCGAGAACAACCCGCAGGTCCCGGACGAACTGTCCCTGATCGACATCTTCCGCCGCTCGCAGCGCCCGGTGGTCGGTCTTGGCATGGGCGGACTGCTGGTGGCCGAGCAGGCCGGAGGTACGGCCAGCGAGGAGCCGCCCTACGTGGCGCGCTTCACCACCGCCCACAAGACCGCGGCCGGCGAGGGTGACCCGGTGGCCGAGGCGGTGGACGGCCACCGCGTGCTGCAGCTGCACCACGGCTCGGTGGAGCTGCCCGAGGGTCTGGAGCCGATCATGGTGGATGATGATGGCCAGTGGCTGATGGTGCGGCCCGACGAGCTGACCTATGGCATGCTGTTCCGTCCGGAGGCCAAACCCGGGATGCTCGAGGATATCCTGATGGAGGGCGACCACAATCCGCCGCCGAACATGGGCGAACTGCTCGGCGAGGCGCGCATGGAATGGAACCAGATGCAGCAGGTCACCGACGAACTGCTCGTTGCTCTGGTCAAGCAGCTGTCGCTGATGCAGGAGCGGCGCAAGATGCCCGTGTTCAGTCTGCAGATCGAGGGTGATGGATGATCCCGCCGAAGGGCTCGACGGGCGCCGGCCTGCCCGGGGACCTCGGGCAGGTCCTGGCCGGAGGCCAGGGCGGGCGGCGGCGTGACGCGACCACCGAGGCAATCGCCGAGGTGGCCGCGCGCCTGTCCGAAGCCGACCGGACGAGCCTGCTGAAATTCGCGCGTTTCCTCGAATCCCAGGGCGATGGCGCGGGCGAGGAGTCCGGTGACATCGCCGCGGGGTCCGAACCCGAGCCGGCCGGCGTGCCGGAACCCGAGCCCATCCCGCGGCCCGAGGGCGAGTCGGTGATCAAGGCGATGCGCCGGCTGACCGCCACCTATTACATGCTGGACCGCGGCAAGCTGCTCAACGAGGCCTCGTCCTTGATGGCCCAGCACGTAATGCAGGGTCGCGAGGCCGAAGAGGTCATCGACGAACTGGAAACGGTATTCTGGTCGCACTATCAGGCCAGGGTGCAGGCCGAGGACCCGCATCGCGGCGGCAACGACAAGGACAGCCCGACGTCATGATCGACATGCTCCGCCAGTGGTACCGGCGGCACTTCACGGATCCGCAGGTGGTGATCCTGGCCATGCTGTTGCTGGCCGGGTTCCTGGTGATCGTGTTCGCCGGGCGCATCCTTGCGCCGCTGCTGGCGAGCGTGATCATCGCCTATCTCCTGGAAGGGGCAGTGGCCAAGCTGCAGCGCCTGCGGGTGCCGCGCATCCTCGCGGTGATACTGGTGCTGCTGGGAGCACTGCTGGCCACGCTGGCCGCGCTGTTCAGCGTGGTGCCGCTGATGTCGCAGCAGGTGACCCAGCTGGTGCGCGAACTGCCGGGCATGATCTCCGAGGGGCAGAAACTGCTGCTGCAGCTGCCGGAGCGCTACCCCCAGCTGATCACCGACGAACAGGTGTTCGAGCTGATGGGCGCGATCCGCGCCGAGGCCACCCAGCTGGGACAGCAGGTGGTGACGTTCTCGCTGGCCTCCGCACGCCACCTGGTGGATGTGGTGATCTACCTGATCGTGGTCCCGCTGATGGTGTTTTTCATGCTCAAGGACCGTGACCAGATCCTCGGCTGGATCCGGGGGTTCATGCCTCGGGATACCCATCTGGCCAGCGAGGTCTGGGGCGAGGTGAACGTGAAGATCGCCAGCTACGTGCGTGGCAAGTTCATCGAGATCCTGATCGTCTGGGTGGTCAGCTTCACCACGTTCAACTGGTTTCAGCTGGAATACGCGGTGCTGCTGTCGTTCATGGTCGGCATCTCCGTGATCATCCCCTACATCGGTGCCGCGGTCGTGACCATCCCCGTGGCGGCGGTGGCATATTTCCAGTTCGGCCTCAGTTCCGAGTTCGCCTGGGTGCTGGTGGCCTATGGCGTGATCCAGTTCCTCGACGGCAACGTGCTGGTGCCGCTGCTGTTCTCCGAGGTGGTCAACCTGCATCCGGTGGCGATCATCGCCTCGGTGTTCATCTTCGGCGGGATCTGGGGCCTGTGGGGCGTGTTCTTCGCCATCCCGCTGGCCACCCTGGTGCATGCGGTGATCAAGTCCTGGCCGCGGTCCCTGCCACCCGGATCGCCGCCGGGCGATCCGCCGCCGTCCGACGGGGACGCGGATCCTGCCGCAGCGACCCCCGCGCGCGACTCCGCCTGAGGCGGAGTCGCGTTCCTTTTTCGTACACGCCGACCAAAGACCCCGCATGACCGGAACCGAACTGCTGATGAACGTCACGCCCCAGGAGAGCCGTGTGGCCCTGGTCGAGAACGGCGTGCTGACCGAACTGCACATCGAGCGCGCGCGCCAGCGGGGCATCGTCGGCAACATCTACAAGGGGCGCGTGGTGCGCGTGCTGCCGGGGATGGATGCCGCGTTCGTCGAGATCGGTCGCGACCGCACCGCCTTTCTGCATGCCTCGGACGTCATCTCGCGCAACGAGGACGAGGGGCGGGGAAGCGAAGGGATCCGCGATCTGCTGCACGAAGGGCAGGAGCTGCTGGTGCAGGTGACCAAGGACCCGATGGGTTCCAAGGGCGCGCGCCTGACGACCTACATCACCGTGCCGGCCCGTCACCTGGTGTTGATGCCCAACCAGAACAATGTCGGGGTCAGCACGCGGATCGAGGACGATGCCATGCGTGCCCGTCTGCGCGAACAGGTCGAGGCCCTGCGCGACGAACTGGCCCCGCAGCACGGCTTCATCGTGCGTACCGCGGCGGAGCTGGCGGACCACGAGGCCCTGGGTACCGACACCGCATTCCTGAAGAAGATCTGGGACAGCCTGCAGGAAGCCGCGCGCAGCGCGCCCGCCGGGACCGAGGTGTACGCCGACCTGCCGCTGGTTCAGCGCATCCTGCGCGACATGGTCGGGGTGGACCTGGAACGGGTCCGCATCGATTCGCGCGAGACCTACCAGAAGATCGTCGATTTCTCCCGGCGCTATCTGCCGGAGCTGACCGAACGCATCGAGCACTACCCCGGCGAGCGGCCGATCTTCGATCTGTTCAACATCGACGAAGAGATCCAGCGTGCGCTGGAGCGCAAGGTCGAGCTGAAATCCGGTGGCTACCTGATCTTCGATCAGACCGAGGCGATGACCACGGTGGACATCAACACCGGCGGCTTCGTCGGCCACCGCAAGCTCGAGGAGACCATCTTCAAGACCAACCTGGAGGCGGCTCAGGCCATCGGTCGCCAGCTGCGCCTGCGCAATCTCGGCGGGATCATCATCATCGATTTCATCGACATGCAGGACGACGAGCACAAGCGCCAGGTGATCCGCGCGCTGGAGAAGGCGCTGGAGCGCGACCACGTGAAGACCCAGATCTGCGATGTGTCGCCGCTGGGGCTGGTGGAGATGACCCGCAAGCGTACTCGCGACAGCCTCGAACACCAGTTGTGTGAGCCCTGTCCCACCTGTGGCGGCCGGGGCTATCTCAAGACGGCCGAAACCGTGTGTTACGAACTGTTTCGCGAGATCCTGCGGGAAGTGCGCCAGTACGATGCCCGCGAGCTGCGGGTGCTGGCCTCGCAGAGCGTGATCGACCTGCTGCTGGACGAGGAGTCGGCGAGCCTGGCAGAGCTGCAGAGCTTCGTCGGCATCCCCATCCGTTTCCAGGTCGAAACCCTCTATACCCAGGAGCAGTTCGACGTGGTGTTTGTCTGAGGGAGGTCGTCCAGCGTGAATGCAGCGGAGCGAACCGGGTACGCCTGGAACAGGCTGCGCACGATCGCTCGGGGGCTGCTGCCTGCGCTGCTGGTCGTGGTCCTGCTGCTGATGCTCGTGCTGCTGGGCCTGCGGCTGTTCCTGCCGCACTGGGACGGGTTGCACGAACGCCTGGAAACGGCCGCTTCCGAAACCTCCGGCATGCAGGTGCGGGCCGAGTCGGTGGAGCTGGGCTGGCGCGGCTGGACCCCCGAGCTGGTGGTGCGCGGGGTGCACGTGGTCGATGGCGATGCCGAGCCCCTGGAGGTCGAACGGGTCGGGGCCACCCTGGATCCGGTGGCGTCGTTGCGCGCGTGGGCGCCCCGCCTGCGGCTGCAGGTCATCGGCATGGAGGCCCGTCTGGTCCGCCAGGCGGACGGGCGGGTCACGTTCCATGGCCACACCATGGGCACCGGCGAGGGCGCGGTGCTGGAACATGCACTGGAGGCCTGGCCGGAGTTCGATGGCGAGGCGATCTCGCTGGTGTGGGACGACCGTGTTGCCGGTATCACGTCGGCCGCCCGGCTGGAACGTCTGAGTTTTCGCAGCGCCGCGGATGGCGACGGCCTGCTGCGGCTGGCGGGCGCCCTGGACCCGGAGGCCGCCGGAAGCTTCGAACTGGGCGTCCGGATCCCGGCGTCCGCCGCCCGCGATGCCCGGTTCTTCCTCGAGGGCCAGAGCCTGGAGATCGCTCACTGGGCACCCTGGCTGGCGTATCTCGGCCTGCCGGCGATCGACGGCACCAGCGGGGCGCGGATCTGGGGTGACCTGGAAGACGGTCGCCTCACCCGCCTGCGCGGGTTCCATACCACCCGGCTGAACGGCGACGAGGACGCGCGCGAGCGCGAACTCGGACACCGCTTCGACTGGCATGTGGACGATGCCTGGCACCGCTCCGCCTGGACCGGCACGCGGCCCGGTTCCGGCGACCTGCGCATGCGCTATCGCCTGGAGACGGGTGCGCAGGGCGCCGTGGTGGACCGGCTGGAGCTGGCCGCGCGCGGGCTGGATGCCGACGTCTATGCCCCGTTCAAGCCTTTGCTGGATCATGCGGCGCCCGCCCTGGCGGACCCTGTGGCGCGCCTGCGTCCGCGCGGCCGCCTGGCGGAGGGCAGGCTGGTGGCGCGGCGCGACGACGACCGTCTGCGGATCCGCGAAGCGGAGCTCGATCTGCGCTCGTTCAGTCTGCGCACCGATGGCGACTGGCCGGGGGTGCGTGGCCTGGATCTGCGTGCATGGTGGGACGCGGAGACCGACGAGGCCGGCGCCACGTTCGATGGCGAACACCTGCGTGCGGAGTTCCCGCGGTTGCTGGGGGACGAAGTCCTGTGGCTGGACCGCCTGCGCGGCGAGCTGCATGCACGACGGCATGCGCCGGACGACTGGACCGTGGCCGGGGAGGGGCTGGAGGTCCGGGCCGAGCAGGGGGCCGCCTCACTGCGCGGCGAACTGCGCCTGGATGGTCACGAACAGGGGCCGCTGCTGGCCATGGCGATGGACATTCATCATGCCGACGGGGCCTACGCCGCTCGCTATCTGCCCGAGCGCTATCTCCCGGCGACCACCTATCAATGGCTGGCGCGCAGCATCGTCGACGGTCGGGGGACCGGCGGGGGCATGGCCTACCGGGGTCGCCCGCGCGAATTCCCGTTTGCGGACCACCAGGGCGTGTTCGATCTGTGGGCCGATATCGAGGATGGAGTGCTGGACTATCAGGAGGGCTGGCCGCCGGCGGAGGAACTGGCGGGGCGTCTGTGGTTTCGCAACGAGGCCTTCCGCACCGAGGGTGCGCGGGCCCGCATCCTCGACACCCGCATCACGCGCGGCGATGTCACCGTGACCGACATGACCGGCGAGCCCGATCTCGAACTGGATGCGTCGGCCGACAGCAACGCGGCGGATCTGCTCGCATACCTGCGCCGGGCCGGGCTGGGCGACGAGCTGGCGGAGCTGCGCGACGGGGCCGAGGCCGCCGGTCCGGCCGGTCTGGACCTGCAGCTCCTGCTGCCGCTGGACAGCGATCGCATGGATGACCTGCGGGTGGCCGGGCGGCTGCGGCCGCAGGGGCTGGACCTGAACGTGCCGCAATGGCCGGTCGCACTGGATGGACTGCGCGGCGAGATCCGTTTCGATACCGCGGACCGGGTGCATGCCGAGGGGCTGGAGGCAGGGGTGCACGGCGAACGGGTGGCCCTGGACGTCGACTGGCCGCTGGACGGCGAACGCGCCCGGCTGGGGCTGCGTGGTCCGCAGCCACTCGAGCCCTGGCTGGAGGGGATCCCGGAACTGGCGGCCCATGCCAGTGGCCGCGCCCACTGGGATGCGGAACTGAGCCTGGGGGGCGGGATGGACGGGATGCGCCTGGATCTGCGTTCGGATCTGGAGGGCGTGGCCATCGACTGGCCCGACCCGCTGGGCAAGGCGGAGGATCAGCGACGCGATCTGACCGTCTCCCTGCCGCTGGACAACCGGCGGCCAGCGGTGGGGGAGCTGGGTCTGGGTGATGTCCTGCACGCGCGGCTGCGCCTGTTGCCGCAGGACGAACAGCGGCCGGCGCTGCAGGCGCTGGCGCTGGGCCTGGGGCGAGCCGCCGGCGATCCGCCCGGTCTGCCCTCGCAGGGCGCCGTGGTCGAAGGGCATTTTGCCGAGCTCGACGCGGGGGCCTGGGCGCGGGCCCTGCAGGCGGCGCCCTGGGCGGGCAACGTGCAGGTGGCCGGCCCCGGCGCCGACGCCCCGGAGGAAGCGGTCACCGGCGTGCCACTGAATCGCGTGGTCCTGCTTGTGGACGAAGCCCTGCACTGGGATGACCTGAGTGTGCCCGCGACCCGACTGCGCGCGGTACGCGACCCCGGTGGCTGGCAGGTGGAAAGCCGCTCCGAATGGCTCGCGGGGACCCTGGGCTGGCGCTATGGTCTGAGCGATCGGCGGGATCACCTGCAGCTGGAGCTGGAACGGGTGCACCTGCCCGAGCTGGAACTGGGCGGACCGGACGCCGATTCGCCCCCCGAAGAGACTCCGGCAGCGGAGGGGGTGAGCGATCCGCGCAACTGGCCGTCGGTGCGGCTTGCCCTCGACAGTCTGCGTCTGGGCGATTACCGTTTTGCCGACATCCGTGGTGACCTGATCCCCGATGCCGACGGTCTGGCCCTGCGGGACCTGGTGCTGCGCAGTCCCGAGCCGGGAATCCGTGCGGCCGGCCGCGGCGGCTGGCATGTGGATGCCGGGGGGCGAGGCCGGAGTCGCCTGGAGCTCGATCTGGAGGGCGATGACTGGGGGCAGGGGCTGGATTCCAGCGGGCTGACCCGCGCCCTGCGTGGCGGCGAGGGGAACGCCGAGGTGCAGCTGGAATGGCCCGGCGCTCTGTTCCGGCCGAGCCTGGCGCGCCTGCAGGGAGCCATGGAACTGACCCTGAGCGATGGCGAGCTTGCCGATGTCGAGCCCGGCGCAGGGCGGCTGCTGGGTCTGGTGAGCCTCGACCTGCTGCCGCAGCGGTTGCGTCTGGATTTCCGCGACCTGTTCGTCGAGGGCCTGGCCTTCAGCGAACTGCAGGGCAATGCCCGGCTGGCGGACGGCGTGCTGCATGTGCCGGAGCTCGGTCTGGAGACCGCCTCCGCGGCGATCCGGGTGCGGGGCGACACCAACCTCGTGGCACGCGAATACGACCAGGAAATCGTGGTCGTACCGCGACTGCGTACGGCACTGCCGATCGCGGGGGCCCTGCTGGGCGGCCCGGTAACCGGAGCCGCAGTGCTGCTGCTCGAACGCGTGCTGGGTATCGGCGATCAAATGGAAGAGGCGGCCCGGGTGGAGTATCGCGTGACCGGGCCGTGGGAGCGGCCGCGGGTGGAAACCCGGGTGGAACCGGCAGAGGACTGAACACTGATGAATCGGAATCACGACAAGGAGCGCGCATGACACCGGTGGCCGCCATTCAGATGGCATCCGGGACCCAGCCGCAGGCCAATCTGGCGGATGCCCGCCGGCGCATGGCCGAGGCGGCGGAGCAGGGCGCCCGCGTACTGGTGCTGCCGGAGAACTTTGCCTTCATGGGGATGCAGGAGACCGATGTCCTCGACATCGCCGAGGCCCCCGATGGTCAGGGCCCGCTGCAGCGTTTCCTGGCCGAACAGGCGCGCGCCCTGGGGGTGTGGATCGTGGGTGGGACGGTGCCGCTGCAGGCCCCCGACGGTGAACGCGTGCGTTCGGCCTGCCTGGTGTATGACGACCGCGGCGAGCTCGCGGCCCGTTACGACAAGATCCACCTGTTCGACGTGCACCTGCCTGACAACAACGAGGCCTATACCGAGTCGCGGGTGTACCAGCCCGGTGATGAGGTGGTTACGGTGGACACCCCCGCCGGTCGCCTGGGACTGGCGATCTGCTACGACCTGCGTTTCCCCGAGCTGTTCCGCGCGCTGCTGGACCAGGGCGCGGAATGGCTCGCTCTGCCGTCGGCGTTCACCGCGCAGACCGGCCAGGCCCACTGGGAGGTGCTGCTGCGGGCCCGCGCGGTGGAAAACCAGATGTACGTGGTGGCCGCGGCCCAGGGCGGTTTCCACGTGAACGGTCGCGAGACCTGGGGGCACAGTGCGGTGATTGACCCCTGGGGCCGCGTACTGGGGGAGCTGGGGCGCAACCCCGGGGTCCTGCTGGGGGAGATCGACGGCCGCGAGGTGGAACGCATGCGGACCGTGTTCCCGACCGTCTCGCATCGGCGTCTGGGTTGTGCCATTCCGGAGTGAGCCTGCCGGAGCGCGTGCGGGGTGCGAGAGCCCCCGCGGCTCGCGGGCTTGAAAGCGTTGCCCGGGCCCCAAGCATCATACTGACGAAAACGACCCAATCGAGGGATGCATGATCGACAACCTGGCCCGACAGACCCTGCTGGATCCCGCCGGTCTCGGCGAGTCCGAACTCTCCCGCCTGGTCGGAACGACCTTCGGCCAGGGCATCGACGGCGGTGACTGCTATTTCCAGTTCGCCTGCCAGGAGGGCTGGTCGCTGGAGGACGGGATCGTCAAGTCGGCGAGCTTCAACATCGAGCGCGGCGCCGGCATTCGCGTAGTGCGCGGCGAACAGACCGGCTTCGCGTATTCCGACGATCTCGCGATGCCCGCCCTGCTGGAGGCGGCGGGCACCGCGCGCAGCATCGCCCGAGCGGGCCAGAGCGGCGGCATGGCGGTGCAGGGGCGCACGCCCTCGCGCGAGCTTTACGTGCCCGACAACCCCATCGACTCCCTCGGCGAGCAGGAGAAGATCGACCTGCTCAAGGAGGTTGACGCCGAGGCCCGCGCCGCCGATCCGCGCGTGACCCAGGTGATGTGCTCGCTGGCCGGCTCGCGCGAGGTGGTGATGGTGCTCAACGCGCGCGGCGAGCTGACCACTGACGTGCGCCCGCTGGTGCGTCTGAACGTCCAGGTAATCGTCGAGCAGGGCGGACGCCGCGAATCGGGCAGCTCCGGCGGCGGCGGCCGCTTCGGTTATCGCCAGTTGATCGAGAACGGTCAGGCCGCTGCGCATGCGCGCGAGGCGGTGCGTCAGGCGCTGGTGAACCTCGAGGCGGTGGATGCCCCGGCCGGCAGCATGAAAGTGGTCCTCGGTCCGGGCTGGCCCGGCGTGCTGCTGCACGAGGCGATCGGCCACGGCCTGGAAGGCGACTTCAACCGCAAGGGCACCTCCGCCTTCGCCGGACGCATTGGCGAACGGGTCGCGGCCGAGGGCATCACCATCGTCGACGACGGCACGCTGGCCGGGCGCCGCGGCTCGCTCAATGTCGATGACGAGGGTAATCCGACCGAGGAAACCGTGCTGATCGAGGACGGCATCCTGCGCGGCTACATGCAGGACGAGCTCAACGCGCGCCTGAGCGGCACGCAGACCACCGGCAACGGTCGGCGCGAGTCCTACGCCCATCTGCCCATGCCGCGCATGACCAACACCTACATGCTGGGCGGTTCCGCCGATCCCGAGGAGATCATCGGTTCGGTGGAAGACGGCCTGTATGCGGTCAATTTCGGCGGCGGTCAGGTGGACATCACCTCCGGAAAGTTTGTGTTTTCGGCTTCGGAGGCCTATCTCATAGAGAACGGAAAGGTGACGCGGCCGGTGAAGGGTGCGACCCTGATCGGTAACGGTCCGGATGTCCTGACCCGCGTGTCGATGGTCGGCAACGACATGCAGCTCGACCCCGGCGTGGGTACCTGCGGCAAGGAGGGGCAGGGCGTGCCGGTGGGCGTGGGCCAGCCCACGCTGCGCATCGACGGCATGACCGTCGGGGGCACCCAGGCGGCATGACCCGGCAGCGTCCGGGGCGTCACCGGACCGGATCTGGCGAGCAAGAAAAGGAGAGCCGCATGAATACCGATTTTCTGGAACAGGAACGCTCCCTCCCGGAAGGCCACGGCCACGACAAGGTGGTGCAGTGGCACGTGTTCCGGGCCCGCGACAAGGCCGAGGAATTCGCCCGCCACGTCAATCTGGGCGAGGGCCAGGAGCTGATCGGCGGCTGGACCCGCGACAGCGTGGGCATGCTGTACTGGGTCGGCGTGCACGTGGATGACCTCGAACGCTGGGGCAACGTGGGCGCGGTCCACAAGCACGGCGCGCGCGTCTAGTCCGTCCTCGACACGGGGTCCGTGCCCGCCCCTGGTGGGGCGGGTGCGGACCCGTGGTTTTTTGTCTCCCCCATCGAACAACCGACCGGAATCCGCATGAGTCAACGTCCCGCAGTCGAGACCCCCGAAGCCGCCGCCCAGGCGCTGTCGCACAGCCCCGAATCCCTGCGCGCCCGCGTGCAGCAGGCGCTGGAGGAGGCAAAGAAGCAGGGGGCCACCGATGCCCAGGTGGTCGTCAGCCACAGCGTGGGTCTGGACCTGGGGGTGCGCAAGGGCGAGATCGAGACCCTGGAGCACGAACGCGACCAGAACCTGTCGCTGATCGCGCATTTCGGCCAGTCCAAGGGCGCGGCATCGACCACCGATTTCAGCGAGCAGGCCCTGCTCGACACCGTCGAGGCGGCCTGCCGCATCGCCCGCTATACCGAGCCGGATCCGTATGCCGGCATGCCGTCGATCGCCTTCAAGGCAGTGGACTGGGAAGATCTGGACCTCGATCACCCCTGGGAGCTGTCCATCGCGCAGGCCACCGAGCTGGCGCAGCGCACCGAACAGGCCGGGTTCGACGCCGAGTCGCGCATCGAGAACTCCGAAGGCGCCTCGGTGAATACCCGCCGCGCGATGGCGTTCCTCGGCGACACCCAGGGCTTCATGGGCGGCTATCGCAGCACCCGCCATTCGCTGTCCTGCGCCCTGGTGGCGCGCGGCGATGACGGCATGCAGCGCGATTATGCCTACAGCGTCAGCCGCCGCGCGGCCGATCTGGGCATCCCCGAGGACATCGGGCGCGAGGCGGCGGAGCGCACCGTGCGCCGGCTGGGCGGGGAAAAGCTCTCCACCCGCAGCTGCCCGGTGCTGTTCGCCCCGGAGATGGCGCGCACCCTGATCGGCAGCTTCACCCGCGCGATCTCCGGCCCGGCCCAGTTCCGCGAGAGCTCGTTCCTGCTGAACGCCCTGGACGAACGCATCTTCCCCGAATGGATGCGCATCGAGGAGCGCCCGCTGACCCCGCGCGGGCTGGGCAGCGCGCCGTTCGACGGCGAGGGCGTGCAGACCCGCAACCGGCCGCTGGTGGACCGCGGCGTGCTGCGCAGCTACACCCTCGACAGCTACGCCGCCCGGCGCCTCGGCCGCGAGACCACCGGCAACGCCGGCGGCGCGCGCAACGTGACGGTGCGTCTGGGGACGCTGGACGCCCCGGGCATGCTGCGCGAGATGGGCACCGGACTGCTGGTGACCGAGCTGATCGGTCAGGGCGTGAATCCGGTGACCGGCGACTACTCGCGCGGCGCGGCCGGGTTCTGGGTGGAAAACGGCGAGATCGTCCATCCGGTGGAGGAGATCACCATCGCCGGCAACCTCAAGGACATGTTCCGTGCCATCGTCGCCACCGGTTCCGACGTCGACTATCGCGGGAACATCCGCACCGGCTCCATCCTGATCGAGTCGATGACCGTCGCCGGGGAATAATCAACCCCGCACGCAGCAGCGGTTGCGTCCGGCTTTCTTGGCCTGGTACAGAGCGTCGTCCGCCCGCGCGAGCACCGACTGCGCGTCGGCTCCGGGTTCTCCGACGGGGTCGAGGGTCGCGGCCCCCAGGCTCACGGTCACCACCGGGCTCGCAGCGGAATATCCATGCGGAAAGGCCAGCTCCTCAACCGCGTTTCTCAGTTTCTCGGTGACCTCCAGCGCACCGGATGTCGGCGTCCCGGGGAGCATGGCCACGAATTCCTCGCCGCCATAACGGCACAGGGTGTCCCCGGGCCGGTTCAGCGTCCGCGCAAGTGTTTCAGCGACTTTCTGCAGGCAGCGATCCCCGGCCCCGTGCCCGTAATGGTCGTTGAAGGCCTTGAAGTGGTCGATGTCGAGCATGATCAGTGACAGGGGTTCCCCGTCGCGCTGACTGCGGCGGGTCTCCCGGTCCAGGTGCTCGTCGAAATAGCGACGATTGGGAACGCCGGTGAGGCCGTCGAGCATTGCGTACTGTTCCAGCAGGTCGGTCCTGCGCTTGAGTTTCACGTGCGTGTTGACTCGGGCGCGGACGATCGCCGGGCTGAACGGCCGGGCGATGTAGTCCACGGCGCCCAGGTTCAGTCCGTGCTCTTCGTCGCGCGCGTCGTCGAGTGCCGAGACGAAGATGACGGCGATGTTGCTGGTGTGCGGGTCTTCCTTCAGGCGTCGACAGACCTCGTAGCCGTCGATGCCGGGCATCTGGATGTCCAGCAGGATCAGGTCGGGGCGCTCCGGGGCACCCTCTGCGGCCAGCGCCAGGGCCTTCTCGCCGTTGTTCGCAACCCGAATGCGGTAATCGTCCTTCAGCAGGTTTCCCAGCGCCTGGATGTTGGCCGGCTCGTCGTCGACGACCAGGAGGGTCGGCTTCGGCTCGTCATGGTTCATGTGATGTTCCTTGATCAGGACTTTCAGGGCATCAGTTCGTCGAGGCGTTGCAGGGCCTCGTCGAATGCCATCCGTTCCACCTGCGCCTCCAGAGCGTCGCAGTCCAGCCCGCGGCCGCGCAGCCATGCCAGGGCCTCGCGCAGGGTTTCCTCTTCGACCAGTTCGCTGGCTTCCAGTTGCTGGCGCAGGGTGGCGACCGCGTGCACTGAACCAGCCGCATTGTCTTGTGCAATGTCGGGAAGGTCTGCGAGCGATTGCGCGGCTTCCCGGAATGCGGTTTCCAGCCGATGTATGAGCCCGGCGGACACCGGGTCGCCGTCCTTGATCAGGCGGTCGATCTGTTCGGCCAGGGACTGCAGGGTCGTGGCGGCGAGGGTACCGGCGACCCCCTTCAGGTTGTGCGCGAGCCGGTGCGCCTCGTCGTCCCGCGAGGCGCGCAGGTGGTCGATCAGCGGCTCGTAATCAGAGACCAGTCGGTCCCGGAAGTTGTGCAGCTGCCGGGAGTAAAGGGCCGCATCGCCGCCGAAATGCCGCAGGCCCCTTGCCGGGTCGAAGCCCGGCAGCGTGGCGGGAAGAGCAGGGGAGGAAGAGTCTTCCTCTTCTGCGCCGGGCGTGGGCTCCGTTGTGGATGCGTCGAGATGGGTCGCGAGTGCGGCGTAGAGTTCGGTGCTGTCGACGGGTTTGCCGAGGTGTCCGTTGACCCCGGCATCCCGCGCGCGTTGGCGGTCTTCTTCCATGACCGCCGCCGAGAGGGCCAGAACGGGGCCCGTGTAGCCATCGGCCCGCAGGCTCCGGGTTGCATCGAAACCGTCCATTACGGGCATCTGCAGATCCATCAGTACCAGATCGGGCTTCTCCGCGCGCACGGCCTCGACCGCCTCGGCGCCGTTGTCGGCTGTGGTTACGCGGGCGCCGGTTTTTTCAAGAAGCTCCCTGCCCACTTCCTGGTTGATCTCGTTATCTTCCACCAGCAGCACACGATGGCCGCCCAGCTTCGGCACCCGGGCTGCCTGCGGAGCACGATCAGGGGGGCCGCCACCTTCTGCCCGCACCAGGGCATCGTAGAGTGATGAGGCGGTGATCGGCTTGGCCAGGTAGTCGGTGGTCAGCCCTTCAGGCAGGGTGATTTCATCCCGGGCGTAGGCGCTGACCATCAGGATCGGGGGCCGCGTCCGCTTTAGTTCGCCGCGCTGGCGCAGGCACTCGAGGGCTTCGCAGGTCTCGCTGCCATTCATGCCGCCCGGCATCATCCAGTCCATCAGGATGAAGTCGAACGGCTCGCCGCGGCGTTCCGCCGCCACCACCTGCTCGACGGCGGCCTCGCCACTGTCGGCCTCCTCGGTGAAGTAATGGCAGTGGTGCAGGAGTTCGCGCATGATCTGCCGGGCACTGGCCTGGTCGTCGACGATCAGCACCCGGCGGCCCGTGGTCTCGGGGCACTCGACAATCGCCTGTCGGTCCTGGCCCAGCGGCAGGGTCAGGGTGAAGGCGAAGGTGCTGCCCTCGTCGGGGACCGACTCCACCTCCAGTTTGCCGCCCATGGCCTCCACCAGGCGTCGGCTGATCACCAGCCCCAGGCCGGTGCCTCCGTACTTGCGGGTGGTAGAGGTGTCGCCCTGGCTGAAGGGGTGGAACAGGCGGGCGAGCTGCTCCTCGCTCATGCCAATACCGGTGTCGCGTACAAAAAAGCGCAGGGTGGCCTGGCCATCCGTCACCGGCCCGGTCGCGCGGATCCCGAGCTCCACTGTCCCGCCGCGCTCGGTGAACTTGGTCGCATTGGCGAGCAGGTTGCCGAGCACCTGGGACAGGCGCAGGTCGTCGCCAACCAGGGCGCGCGGCAGGTCGGGCTGGATGTCGTAGAGCAGCTCCAGTCCCCCGGCGTGGGCTTTCTCGCCGAACAGCGTCGCCATCTGCTCGACCACCTCGCCGAGTCTGAAGTCGCGCGCTTCCAGCTCCAGCTGGCCGGCCTCGATCTTGGAGAAGTCGAGGATGTCGTTGATGAGGCCGAGCAGCATCCGCGAGGATTGCTGGATCTTGTGCACCTGATCGCGCTGTTTCGCGTCCAGCTCGGTCTGTTCCAGCAGCTGGCTCAGGCCGATGACCGCGTTCATCGGCGTGCGGATCTCGTGGCTCATGTTGGCCAGGAACTCGCTCTTGGCGCGGCTGGCCCGCTCCGCCTGCTCGCGTGCCTGCTCGGACTGCTGCTGGGCCTGCTTGATCTCGGTGAGGTCATCGTAGACCGCGACGATCTCGCCGGAGGAGAGGCGGAAGATCCGGTTCTCGCGCCAGCCGGCGATGCGCTCATCGTGGTACTGGGAGATCGGCAGCAGCTCCGGCTCCCCGGTCCGCGCCACCCGCTGGAAGGCCTGCAACAGCCCCATCTCGCGGACACCGGGGAAGCATTCGGTGAGCCGATGTCCGATGACCGAGTCGCGGGTGGTCCGGTCCATCTGCGCCGCCGCGGGATTGTAGTCGATGAACACGAAGTCCTCGCCGTCGTCCACCGGGCGGTAGACCGCCACCCCGCTGCCGGTCTGCTCGAATATGCCGGCGAAGCGCTCCCTGGATTCGCGCAGGGCCTGTTCCGCATTCCGGCGGTCGGTGACGTCGCGGATCAGACAGGCGAAACGTCCGCGCTCCGGCTGGAAGGCAGTGGTGGAAAAGTACCGCCCAAGCTCGGCGGCATAATCCTCGATGCTGCAGTTCTCCCCGGTCAGTGCGACGTGTCCGAAGTTTTCGATCCAGTGTGATTCGACCCCGGGAAGGATTTCGCGCACACGCCGGCCGACCGTCGTTTCGGCTTTCAGTCCGGTGAGTTGCTCGAATGCGGGGTTGACCGCGAGATAACGGTAATCCACCGGGTTCCCGTCGTCGTCGCAGATGATCTCGTGCAGAGCGAAGCCGTCCTGCAGCTCGCGGAACAGGACCTCGTACTGTTCTTGCGCATGCTGCTGTTCTTCCAGCAGGCGGATCTTGTTCCGCGCCAGCTCGACCAGGCCGGCAACCGAGGCGAGAAAACCGAGTTGCTGTTCGTCCGGTTCCGGCTGACGGTCCAGCCAGTTGAGGACCAGCAGATGGAAACCGCTCTGGCGAAAACCGAACGGATACCACAGCAGGGTTCCGATACCCATTTGGTCGTGCAGGATGCCGGTCGCGCCGTCCGCAACCAGGCTCGGGTGGGGCGCGTCTGCATGGCTGTTCATCCAGCCCTGGCGGTTACGCATCTCGCGCAAGCCGTTGCCGAATACTGCCAGCGGGTAGGTGCCGATCGACGGCGTGATGGCAGGCCGTTCGGGATTGAGCCATTCCTCCCGGCCGGTGACCAGCTCGCGTTCGAAATCGATGTCGTAGACCAGCGCCCGGTCGGCACCCAGGGCCTCGCCCAGACTGCGGCAGGTGGTCTTCAGGATCGCACCGACATTATCTTCTGCGGCAATGGTATGGGCGATGGCGTCCACGGCCGCCCGGTGCCGACGCGTTGTCGACTCGATCTCGGCGGCGCGGGCCTCGGCCTGCTTCTGTTCGGTGATGTCGAGGATGAAACCGTCCAGCCAGGCGACCCCGCCCTGTTCGTCACGCACGGCGATGCCCCGTTCCTGGGCCCAGCGAATGGAGCCGTCGCGATGCCGGACCCGGTACAGGGTCTCCCAGGGCCGGTCGTCGGCGACGGCCTCCGCGACGGTCTGGTCGACCCGGTCGGCATCGTCGGGGTGGATCAGCTGTGCGTACGAGACGACGGTGTTATTGATCAGCTCCGCTGCGTCATAACCCGTCAGCGGGTCGGCTGCCCGGCTCATGAAGAGCATGGTCCAGGCGTCATCGTACAGGCAGCGGAAGGTGATCCCGGGGATGTTCTCCACCAGCGAGGCAAACTGGTTGCGTGCGTCTTCCAGTTCCTGGCGGGTCCGTTCGATATCGGAGATGTCCTGGATGATCGACCAGATCACCTCGCGTCCGTCCGGCGTCGTGGTCCTGAAGCCGTGGAGCAGGACCGGGTAGCGTGAACCGTCCTTGCGGATGTACTCCTTCTGGAACGGCCCGTAGCGGCCGGTGCGCTGCATCGATTCGAGCATGGCCTGTTCGTCGGCCATGTACTCTTCGGGAGTGACCTCCCAGTAGCTCAACTGCAGGAACTCCTCCCGGGTGTAGCCGGCCGGCTCGTGGATGGCGGCATTGACGTCAAGAAAATCGCCGGTGGCGAAGTCGTTCATGGCGATACCGACCGGGGAGAGCTCGAACAGTCCGCGGAATTTCTCTTCCTCGGCGGCGAGCCGCTGGCGGTTCGCCTCTTCCTCCGTGACGTCACGGTTGACCCCGACGACCCGGGTGGCCTGGCCGGCACTGTCCCGGATGACCTGGGCCTGACCGTGCAGGGTGCGGATGGAACCGTCATCGGTCCGGCGGATGGTGATCCGGAGGTCGAATGGTGCGTCGGATTCCACGGCGGCTTCAAAGGCGGCCACCGCCACTTCGCGCGATTCCGGTGTCAGGGCCCGGGCCCAGTCCTCGAAGGTATTCCCGAACTCGGCGGGGTCGACGCCGTAGAGGCGGAACATGCCGTCGTCCCATCCCAGGTGGCCGCTGGCCATGTCGTAGTCCCAGATCCCCAGGTCGGCCGATTCGGTGGCGAGACGCAGGCGTTCGCGGCTGCGTTCCAGCGCGACTTTGGCCGTTTTCTCGGCCGTGATGTCGCGGAACACGGCCAGAAAGAGGGTCCGCTCCTCGAACGGCAAAAGAACCACCGAGACGCGGACATCGATGATCGTGCCGTCCTTGCAGCGGTGCCGGGTCACGAAGTCGTCCCGCCCCTGCCCAAGGATGGTCCGGATGTGCGCTTCGGTCTCCTCCGGTGTCTCCTGCGCCTCGTAATCGGGGATGCGCAGTTCGGCGAACTCCTCGGCGCTGTAGCCCAGCTGCTCGTGGGCCAGCCGGTTGAACTGTACCGGCAGGCCGCTCTCCGGATCGATCAGCACCGTGGCATCGGGGTAGAGCTCGAACAGGGTGCGGAACCGCTCCTCGCCCGAGGTCGAGGCCTGCGCAGAACTGCCGTCATCGAGGGGAGGGGTCGTCATGCCGGGATGCACGCACTGGCTGGATGTGACGAAAGTCTCGCGCATTCCGGGGCCGGTTGCGAGAGCCCGCTCGTGGTGGTTGGTTCCTCTCCGATCATGGGGGGCGTCGGCGATGAGGTTCCGGCAGGATGGGGAGACATCACCGGAGAGGAGGAAGGGACATGCAGGATGCATCAGTGAGGCAGCGCAGGTTCGGACGGCATGCGGGGGTTTTCGCCACGGTTTTCGGCCTGACGACGGGGGGCGCGATGGCCGGACCGCCGCAGGACATGGGCGAGGCCGCCACCGATTTCGTGGAGGCGGAGGGCTACCAGCGCTTCGCGAGCGAGGAGGTTCCGGAACTGCTGCGCGAGCGGCTGCCGCCCGAGCAGCGCGAATCGGTGCGGCCGTTCGAACGGGCCGGGCCGTGGACCGTGCCCATTCTGTTGCTGGAAGGCCACGAGGGCCCGGCGGAACCCGCGCGCTACCGGATGCAGGCGGGCTTCGAGTGGATGGAGGGCAGTCCGCCCGGGCGGATGCGGGATCTGCATTTCGTGCAGATCGACCGTTTTGAACCTTCGGACGAGGACGCCGGCGACGGTAACGACGGCGGGGCGTGGGACGGGGTCTCCTGGCGCATGGTGATGAGCCCGATCCAGGGGTTCCCGGGGCACGTGGTCGCGGCCTCGCGCCGGAGCCTGGACGCATCGGCCATCGAACAGGCCCGCTGCCTCGAGCAGGCCTGTACCGATCCCGAACCTCTGGGTGATCGGGTCACGCAGTGGCGTGACAACGGCGAGGAGCTGTGGGATTTCGTCCCGCCATCGCTGCCCTCAACGCCGGAAGGCGGTCCGGACCCGGCATTCCTGCTGGGGTCCCTGCTGGAGACCCGGCCGGGACAGCTGGAGGCCCGCGAGAGCGTCGGCTTCGCCGAGCCGTTCGCCGAAGCGGTGGTGGAGGTCGGGCTGGAGGAGCCGGGCGGCGTGGAGGTCCTGCTGCGCGACGGTGACCTGATGGACCACGAGCTGGAGGCGATCTGGCAGCGCCTGAGCGTCGGGCCGGACGCACAGGTCCGCACCGCCTGGGCGGTGGACCGGCGCCCGCCGCCGCCATGGCTGGAGGAAGATGACGCCCCGGATGCCGCCCCGGACGACCCAAACGACGCCGGGAAGGACGGGCGGGATGCCGAGCACGGCAAGGGTGGCCAGCCCGCCGGTGCACTGCAGGGTTCGTGGCGTGCGGCGCTGGTCGAGGGTGACGTGCCACTGGCGTATTTCAGCCTGTTCCACGGCCGCGGCGAGACCCGTGCGCAGGGCGATTTCCTGATGGGCAATGCCCGCGGGCCCGGGCTGGACGGGGCCAGCGGTGATCTGGATTCGGTGGAGCTTGCCGCAGACGGGGACCGCGTGGAACTGGTGTGGAACCCGACCCCGGACCAGCAGGAGAGCTATCACCTGGAGCTCGAACGCCTGGATGCGGACACTTGGGAGGGCCGCTTCCATGCGGCGCGCTATCCGCACGAACATGCGGTGCGGATGACGCGTCGCGGGGACTGAGACGGCCGGCCGGCGACGAGCGCCGGCCGGCGGGTCACAGGTCGAAGATCTCGGCCTTCAGGCCCCACTTGGAGGCCAGGGTCTCGGTGGCGTTGAGGAACTCCTCGGCGCGGGCCGGGTGGTTCCACTGGCCCCTGGCGATCCAGTTGAGCGCGGTGTCGCGATCGGGGGCCAGCGACAGGATGTGGATCAGCTCGCCGGCGTCGCCGCCGATTACCTCGCCGCCCAGCAGGCCGCCGGTGTCCATGTCGCCGATCAGGCGGACGAAGCCCTCGGGCTCGTCCTGGCCCAGGGCGCGTGGCGAGGTCTCGAACGCGGCGAAACCGACCGCGGGTTCCAGTTCCTCGTCCTCGGCATCGTCCTCGTCCATGCCCAGACGCGCCATCTCCACCGCCGAATAGATGGCGATCGGCACGTAGCGTTCGTCCTGCTCGCGGGTGTTGCCGGTCTGGATGTTCTCCACCGCGATGGTGGCATCGGCCAGCGCGTGGTTGGCGGTCTGCCATTCGCTGGCGACGTCGCCGATGGCATAGATGTGGTCGACGTCGGTCTGCAGGGTGGCGCGCCGCTGCACGAAACCGCGCGCGTCGGTCTGCACGCCGACGGCCTCCAGGTTCAGGTCCGCGGTATGCGGCGTGCGGCCAGTACCGAGCAGGACCCAGTCGACGTCGTGGCGCCCGCCGTCCTGATCGGTGATGACGACGCCGTCATCGGTGGTTTCCACACTCTCGTAGCCCTTCACCCGGATCGGCTCGACGCCGTTCTCGCCCAGCTTGTCCTTCAGCGTGGACAGGGCCTGCGGGCTGAACTTCTGGCCGTTCAGGGGCTTCGAGCGGGTCAGCCAGGTCACTTCCTTGCCAAGCATGGAGAAGATGAAGGCGAATTCGGTGGCCACCACGCCGGAGCCGATGATGGCGACCCGGTGCCCTTGCGGCGGGCGCTCGTCGAACAGCATGTCGGTGGTGATTACCCGCCCGGGGACGGCCTCGAACGGTGCGGGCACGGTGGCCGTGGCGCCGGTGGCGATGATGGTGTGCTTCGCCTCCAGGGTCTCGCTGCCGTCGGCGCCCGTGACCTCCAGGGTACTGGCGTCGCGAAAGCGGGCGGTGCCCTCGCGGTACTGGATCTTCAGGTGCTTCATGTATTCCAGGTAGGAGTCGCGCACCGAGGTCACGACCTCCTTCTGGTGGTCCCAGGCCGGATCCATCTCCGCGCTCAGCGAGCCCCGGATGCCGCGGCCCTCGAAGTGGCGCTGGGCAGCCACGGTGCGCGCGGTGTGGTACCAGTCCTTCTTGGGCACGCAGCCGCGGTTGAGGCAGCAGCCGCCCCAGGTGTCCTTCTCGATGATGACGACGGAGAGTCCGCGCAGGGCGCCGAGGACGGCGGCGCGATAACCGCCGGGGCCGCTGCCGATGATGGCCAGGTCGAAGGTTTCGCTCATGGATGTGCTCACGGATTGGGGTCTTCGGTCAGGTCGATGATGGGTTCGTGCCATTCCAGCGCGGTCAGTTCGAGTTCGAACACGCGCCCCCCGGCCTCGTAGTCGAAGCGCACGGGGATGTGGTTCAGGTCCGGGGCGAACCAGGCGGCGAGTTCGACATCGCCGTTGTCGCTGCGGCGGACCACGCGCACGGTGTCCAGCGAGCCGATGCCGGAGTCCACGGTCTCCTCGCCGTCGCGGCGGAATTCGTATTCGCGCAGGCGGTCGCGCTCCAGGGTGCGGATGCGGACGGTGTCGCCGGTGACGCCCAGTTCGCCGGTTTCCAGCTGCTGCATCATCATGTACAACGAGCCAAGGAAGTCGAGGGTGCCCTCGGGCACGTCGAGCGTGAACCGCTCGCTGTCGATGTGGCCGATGGCCTGCTGTTCCTCGTGGTCCAGGCGGGTTTCGACTTTACGCTCGTCGCGCGGGGTGATCTGGTGGGAGCGCGACGAGATCAGGTGCAGGCCGGAACCATTGGTGTTCAGCAGCGATTCGCGGCTGAGTTCGAAACGCCCGAGTACGCGCAGGAATCCGGTCACGTGGGCATCCATCGCCATGCGCGTGCGGAGGTCTTCGTGGTTGAGGCTCATGGAGGCATTCAGCGTGCTGGCCATGGCCGTGGCCTCGAAGCTGGCGGTGAACGGCGGGATCCGCGACGCGTCCGCCGGGTCCGCGTTGCTGTCGGCGGCAGGGGCGGCGGTCGGGAACGCCGTTGCGAGGATCGCGGCCAGCGCCAGGACGAGACCGGTCAGCAACCGCGCCGTGAAACGCCGTCGGGCGGCGTCAGGACGATTCACCTGGGGCATGGGAAGTCACCTCGTGATCGAGCTGCAGGGGCGCCTCCAGCGGGGCGCCATCGTACCGGATCGTGGGTTCCGACCACTGAATCCGCCCTGAACACACCAGCCCGGCTGCTGCGGGGTAGAGGCGGTGCTCGGCCTGCTGCACGCGCGCACTCAGGGAGGCTTCGGTGTCGTCGGCCAGAACCGGGACCCGCGCCTGCATGATAACCGGACCACCATCCAGTTCCGGCGTGACGAAGTGCACGCTGGCGCCGTGTTCGCGCTCGCCATCGGCCAGGGCGCGGGCATGGGTGTCCAGTCCGCGGTACTTCGGCAACAGCGACGGGTGGATGTTCAGCAACCGTCCGGTAAAGCGTTCCACGAATCCCGGGGTCAGGATGCGCATGAACCCGGCCAGCAGCACCAGGTCCGGTTCGAACGCCTCGATGGTTTCGGCCAGGGCCGCGTCGAACGGTTCGCGCCCGGCGTAGTCGCGGTGGTTGAGGACCTGTTCCGGGATGCCGCGGGCGCGCGCAAACTCGAGTCCGCCGGCGTCGGGGCGGTTGCTGATCACGCCGACCACCCGGCCGTTGATCTCGCCGCGTTCACAGGCGTCGATCAGGGCCTTGAGGTTGCTGCCGCGCCCGGAGATCAGCACGACCAGGCGTTGCGGGGCCATGCCTGTCATCCCGCGGTGTACACCACGCCGGGTTCGTGTTCCGCGCACTCGGCGACCACGCCGATCGGCCAGGCGGGGACGCCGGCGGCGGCCAGTTCCGAAGACACCGCTTCCACGCTCGCCTCCGGCAGGATCAGCGTCATTCCGATCCCGCAGTTGAAGGTCAGCAGCATCTCCTCGTCGGCGATGCCGCCCTGCTCCTGCAGCCAGCGGAACACCGCCGGCCACTGCCAGGCGCGGGTGTCGATGCGCGCGTGCAGGGTCTCGGAGAGCAGCACGCGCGGGAGGTTCTCGGTCAGGCCGCCACCGGTGATGTGGGCCGCCGCGTGCACCGGATGGTGTTCCATGACCTCCAGCAGCGGCCGGGCATAGATGCGGGTGGGTGCCATCAGGGCCGCGCCCAGGGTCTCGCCGTCGCCACCGGGCAGCGGCGCGTCGAGGTCCGCCTGCACGTGTTCCAGGACCCGCCGGATCAGCGAGTAGCCGTTGGAATGCGGACCGCTGGACGCCAGCCCGAGGATCACGTCGCCCGCGGCCACCTGGCTGCCGTCCAGCAGCTGATCCTTCTCCGCGATGCCGACCGCGAAGCCGGCGACGTCGTAGTCCTCGCCCTGGTACATGCCGGGCATCTCGGCGGTTTCGCCGCCGATCAGCGCGCAGCCGGCCTGCTCGCAGCCCTCGGCGATGCCGGTGATGACATCGCCGGCGATGTCGATGTCGAGGTGGCCGGTGGCGTAATAGTCGAGAAAGAACAGCGGCTCGGCGCGCTGAACGATGATGTCGTTCACGCACATCGCCACCAGATCGATGCCGATCGAGTCGTGACGATCGGTCTGCTGGGCAAGGCGCAGCTTGGTGCCGACCCCGTCGGTGCCGGACACCAGCACCGGCTGGCGGTAGCGATCCACGGGCAGTTCGAACAGCGCGCCGAAACCGCCCAGGCCCGCCAGGACCTCGGGGCGCAGGGTGCGCTGCGCGTGCGGCTTGATGCGTTCGACGAGTTCCGACCCGGCGGCGATGTCGACGCCGGCCTCGCGATAGGTCAGACCGGAAGAGGATTCGGACATGGGCAACGTTCCCGGAAAAGGGCCTTCTGGCGGGCCGCGACGCTGCCCGCGGGCAGGCGCGCATTGAACCCGGGCATGTTAGCCGCCCGTGCCGGGGCGTGCAAAGCACGGGCGGCGCGCCGGCGGCGGGCGCTGTGCTATGTTGAGCGGCGTGTTGCCTGCCTGCTGCCCGTGAGTCCCATGCCTGCCGTGTCGCGTTCCATTTCCGCTGTTGCTCTGTTCCTGTCCCTGTGGCTGATCGCTCTGCTGCCACAGGCCGCGGGGGCGGGGACGCTGGTCGTTCAGAGCGATGCGGAAGAGCAAGAAGCGGCGCTGGCGGAAGGGCTCCACGCGGCGCTGGTGCGGGTGGCGGGGCTGGATTCCGACGCGGTGCGGGCGCTTGCCGACGAGCTGCGCGAGACCCCGGACGATGACGAACTGCCGGCGGCGCTGGAGCGCCAGCAGGCGCGCGACGCGGGCGGCTATCGCCTGGAGTTCGATCGGACTGCCCTGCGCCGGTCGCTGCGCGACGCCGCCGTTCCGATGATCGTCGGCTCGCGTCCGTCCCTGCTGGTGTGGGCGGTGGAGGAGGCCGACGGCCGGCGTGACCTGCTGGGCACCGCGTCCGTCGGGGAGGATTCCGGCGTGCTGGCCGCACTGGAGACCCTGGCCGGCGAGCGGGACATGCCGCTGCTGTTCCCGCTGGGGGATCTGCAGGACCGGCGCGAGGCGCGCATCAGCGACATCGTCGGACGCGTGACCGAGCCGCTGTTCGAGGCCGCTCGGCGCTACGGTCCGGACGGCCTGATCCTGCTGCACCTGCGACCGGCGGAAGGGGAGACCCGCGCGCGGGCCCTGCTGGTGCATCGGGACCGCGAATACCGTGCCGAGGCCACCGGCGCGGATGCCCCGGCGGCCGCGCGTCGGGCGACCGCCGCGGCGCTGGACCGGATGGGCGCCGACCTGGCGCGGGTGCCGGACGAACCCGAGTGGATCACGGTGGGCTTTACCGGGGTGGCGGGTTTCGACGGTTTTCGCCAGCTGCGTGCCCGGCTGGACGGCATGGAGGCCATCGAACGCGTGCAGCTGGACTCGCTGGGCAGGGCCGCCCTGACCCTGCGGTTGCGCACCGGTCTGGATGCCGAGGCCCTGGGCGAAGTGCTGCAGGACGCGGGTTTCACCGCGGCCGGGGAGGAGGAGCGGGAAGAGGCCGGACGCCCCGACGCCGCACTGTGGCTGGGTGTGCGTTGATCCGGAGGAGGATCCGATGAGCGCCGCAGGAACCCCGCCCCCCGGTGACCCGACCCCGGGAAACGTATCCGCCGCCACCGTGGCCGCCCTGCTGGGGCTGCTGGTCGTGGCCGGCGCGCTGTATCTGCTGGCGCCCATTCTCATGCCGTTTCTGGTCGCGCTGCTGGTGGGCTACCTGTTCAATCCGCTGGTGACCCGCCTGGGGGTGCGTCTGCAGACCTCCCGCACGGTGGCGACGCTGGTTATCTTCCTGCTGGTGATGCTGCTGCTGGCGGCGGTGGTGCTGGTCCTGATCCCGCTGGTCGCCGCCCAGCTGGAGCGGTTGTTCCTGTTCCTGCCGGAGATCATGGCGTGGTTCGACCAGCAGGCACGGCCATGGCTGGAGCGGCATTTCGGCGACGGCATCCCGGCGCTGGATCCGCAGGCGGTGCAGGACATGGTGGCGCGCCACTGGCAGGAGGCGGGCGGGCTGGCCGGCGGCGCGCTGCACTGGATCGGCAGTTCCACCACCGCGCTGGTGATGGGCGTGCTCAACCTGGTGCTGATCCCGGTGGTGAGCTTCTACCTGCTGCGCGACTGGCCGCGCCTGATCGACGGCCTGCATGACCTGCTGCCGCTGGGCTGGCGGCCCCCGGTGGAGACCTTCGCGCGCGAATCCGACGAAGTGCTGGGTGCGTTCCTGCGCGGGCAGCTGCTGGTGATGGTTTCGCTGGGCCTGTTCTATGCGGTGGCCCTGTCGCTGGCGGGTGTGGAGCTGGGGCTGGCCATCGGGGTGATCGCGGGTGTGGTGAGTTTCATCCCGTATGTGGGCGTGATCGTTGGTATTACCCTGGCCAGCGCTGCAGTGCTGTTCGCCGGCGACGGCTGGGTCCTGCTGCTGGTGGTGTGGGCGATCTTCGCGGTGGCGCAGGTCCTCGAATCGGTCTGGCTGACGCCGTGGCTGGTGGGGGACCGCACCGGGCTGCACCCGGTGGCAGTGATCTTCGCCGTGCTGGCCGGAGGGCAGCTGTTCGGGTTCGTGGGGGTGCTGCTGGCCCTGCCGGTGGCGGCGGTGCTGGCCGTTGCGGTGCGCCACGCGCTGGCGCATTATCGCGCGCTCAATCAGCCCGCCCCCGGAGGGGATGCCGACCCGTGACCCGAGATCCCGCCAGCGCCGACACCGACGTGGCCCAGCTCCCGCTGGACCTGCGGCTGCGCGATGCCTCGCGCTTTGCGGAATACCACGCCGAGGCCAACCGGATCGCGCGCGACACCGTGGAGAGCCTGGGGCGCAACGCCGGGCTGAGTCAGCCGCAGGTCTATCTGCACGGGCCGGGCGCGACCGGCAAGACCCATCTGCTGCAGGCCGCCTGCCACGTGGCGCACGAGCGCGGCGACCGGGCCGCCTACCTGCCGCTGGCCGAACTGGCCACGGCGCCGCCCGCGGCGGTGCTGGACGGGCTGGAGCGTTCAGGGCTGGTGGCGCTGGATGACCTCGCGGCGGTGGTCGGCTCGCCGGCCTGGGACGAGGCGCTGTTCGGCCTGCTCAACCGTCTGCGCGATGCCGGTTGTCGGGTGTTGCTGGCGGCGCCGGAACCGCCGGACGGCATGGGCGCCACCCTGCCGGATCTGAGCTCCCGTCTGGGCTGGGGGCCGGTATTCCGCCTGGAGCCGCCGGAAGAGGAGGACCTGCGGCGCATCCTGGTGGAGCGCGCCCGGCGGCGCGGCCTGGAGATGCCGGATGCGGTGGCCGCCTACGTGCTGCGCCACCAGCGGCGGGACGTGGCCGCGCTGCTGGCCCTTCTGGAACGCCTGGATCTGGCGGCGCTGGCCGAACAGCGCCGCCTGACCATCCCTTTCGTGCGCGATCAGCTGGCGCGTTCGGCCGCCGACTGAGCCGCGCGGGCGCGGCGCGCGTCCAGTTTCACGAACAGCAGGCTGCCGGTGAACCAGGCCAGGCTGAAGCCCGTGACCAGCGCACCGTAGAGACGGTCGCTGGCGACCGACGCCAGCGTGATCCCCAGGGTGATGTAGGCCAGTGCCAGCAGACTGGCCCAGGCGTGGGTGTAGCGCCGCGCATGCAGGGTCCCGCGCAGCGGGAACAGCAGCGGGACCAGCAGGATCGCCAGCGCGAGGGCGCGCGGCAGGGCCTCCGGCGGCTGCAGCCAGCCGGTGAATGCCAGCAGGGTGGCGAACAGGCCGAACCAGCCGATCAGGGCCATCCAGCGGAACAGGGCCACGAGGTTCATGCCTTGCCGCCTCCCTGGCCCTCTGCGGCCTGCAGCCGCTGTGCCAGCCGTCCCACGCGTTCGCCCAGCGCGCCGGCGATGCGCTGCTCCTCGCGCGAGACCGGCGCCTCGCCGCGTTCTCCGGCCACGTGGCTGGCGCCGTAGGGCGTGCCGCCGGTGGTGGTCGCGGAGAGCTCCGGCACGGTGTACGGCACGCCGGCCCACAGCATGCCCTGATGGATCAGCGGCAGGGCCATGGTCAGCAGGGTGGTCTCCTGGCCGCCGTGCTGGCTGGCGGTGCTGGTGAACACCCCGAACGGGCGATCCACCAGGCCGCCGCTGGCCCACAGCCCGCTGGTGCCGTCGAGGAAGTGCTTCAGCGGCGCGGCCATGTTGCCGAAGCGGGTCGGCGAGCCCAGCACCAGCCCGGCGCATTCTTCCAGATCGCGGGTCTCGGCCCACGGCGGGCCGCTGTCGGGCACCGCCGGGGTGTCGCCCGGGGTGCCGGTGGTCACCGGCGGGACCGTGCGTACCCGGGCGGTGGCCCCGGACTGCTCCACGCCGGTGGCCACGTGGCGCGCCAGTTCGGCAGTGGCGCCGTAGCGGCTGTAGTACAGCACCAGGACTTCCACGGCGGCGCTCACGGCAGGATCTCCAGGATCTGTTCGGGCGGCCGGCCGATGCGTGCGGCGTCACCGTGGACCAGGATCGGGCGCTCGATGAGTTTCGGGTGTTCGACCATGGTCCGGATCAGCGCCTCGTCGTCCAGCTCGGCGTCCTTCAGGCCCAGTTCGCGGTATTCGGCCTCGCCGGTGCGCAGGACATCCCGCGGGCCCAGGCCCAGCTGCCGGAGGATCGCGCGCAGGGTATCGGCGTCCGGCGGGGTCTTCAGGTATTCCACGATCTCCGGCTCGATGTCGCGTTCACGCAGCAGGGCCAGCGCGGCGCGGGACTTGCTGCAGCGCGGGTTGTGGTACAGCGTAGGGCGTGGCGATTCGGACATGCACGGACTCCGGAGGTGAAGGATTCATGACTGAAGCCAATGATAACCGGGCCCGCCGCTGGCGTGTCAGCGGCCGGGTGCAGGGCGTGTTCTTCCGCGCCTCGACGCAGAAGCAGGCGCGCCCGCTGGGCCTGACCGGCCATGCCCGCAACCTCCCCGACGGCAGCGTGGAGGTGCTGGCGGTGGGCTCGAACGAGGCCCTCGACCGGCTCGGGACGTGGCTGCGCGAAGGCCCCCGTCAGGCCCGGGTGGACGACCTGCAGGCCGAGGACGTCGCGGTCCCGCAGCCGCCGCCGGAGCGCTTCACCACCGGCTGAGCCGGGGCAGGTCTTCCCCCGGATGCATTGCGGGTGTAGATTAGAACGAACGTTCGTTTTAGTGAGACGTCGATGACTGCCAGTCCCGGAAAGGCCGTACGCGGGGAGACCCTGCGCAAGCTGGTGCTGGACACCGCGCTCGAGCGCTTCAGCACCGACGGCTATTTCAATACCTCCATCCACGACATCCGCCGCCAGGCCGGGGTGTCCATCGGTTCGATCTATCACCACTTCGGCAACAAGGAGGCCCTGGCCAAGGCGCTGTACGACGACCTGCTGCAGCGCATGGATGCCGGGCTGCAGCAGGTGATGGAGGAGAGTCAGGACTGCCGCACGCGCTGCGACGGGATCATCGCCTTTCTGTTCGAGACCACCGCACAGGCCCCGCAGACCATGCGCTTCGTGCTGGAGTCCCGCCACCGGGAGTTCCTGCCGGATGAACCGCCGGTGTGTTCGTCGCAGCCGTTCCAGCGCATGCGCGAATGCATCGAGCAGGGCATGGCGGCCGGCGAGCTGCGGCCGATGGAGGTGCCGGTGGCGGCCACCGTGGCCTTCGGCGGTGCCATCCGCCTGCTGCACCTGTACCTCGATGGCGTGCTGGACCGTCCCCTGTCCGACTTTTTGCCCGACATGCAGGAGGCGGCATGGCGGGCGATTGCGATGGATCCGCCTCGCAACACCACCCGGGAGAACGCATGATGATGAAAAGAATGGCCGTACTGCCGTTGCTGCTGGTGCTGGCCGCATGGCCAATGCTGGCGGTGTCCGCCGCCGAAGCCGGCGCCGAACCCACCGACGCGAAGGCGCTGGAGGGCGTCGAGACCGGGCGCGTGGTGTTCGATCTCAACAACAGCGACCCCGAGGGGCTGGCGCTGTACCTGATGGTGATCCGCGAGACCCACGAGGACTTCACCGACCAGGGCGTGGAGCCGGACATCATCCTGACCTTCCGCGGGCTGGCGGTGACCATGGTCAGCGAGGACCGCGAGCGGTTCGAACTGACGCAGTTCGAGCATCTGGACGCGATCGAGGAGCACATCGCCGCGCTGCGGGAGAAGGGCGTGCGGATGGAGGCCTGTTCGGTGGCCACGCGCCTGTTCGACGTGGATCACGGCGAGCTGCTCCCCGGCATCGAGCCGGTACGCAATACCTTCGTGTCGCTGACCGGGTATCAGGCGCAGGGCTACGCGGTGATCCCGATCTACTGAGCCCGAATGGAGCAACCGGAAAACCACCAGGAGGAGGAAACTACATGAGAAAAACGATACTGAGCATCTTTTTCGCCTGCGTCCTGCCGCTCGGTCTGGCCGTGCCGGCGGTCGCCGACGACGAGGGCCTGGACAACCGTGAGGCCACGCAGGGGATCGAGACCATGCGGGCGGTCTACGACATGCGCAAGTCCGATCCGGACGTGATGCTGGCGTACCTGCGCGGCATCGCCACCAACCACGAGAACCTGCTCAAGGAGGGCGTGGAGCCCGACCTGCGGATGGTGTTTATCGCCGAGGCGGTCAAGTTCATCACCACCGATCCGGAGCCGGAGGTCGACATCGACCACGCGGAGACCCTGGAGGAGATCGCGAAGGCGGTGGACCGGCTGGATGAGCTGGGCGTGCAGATGGAAGTCTGCGCCGCGGCCACGCGCGCCTATGGCGTGGATAACGACACGATCCTGGAGCCGATCAACGTCGTGCGCAGCGGATTCATCGCGGTGATGGGCTATCAGAACCAGGGCTACGCGCTGGTGCCCGTCTACTGAACCCGCACACCCCATCACACGGGGCCTTTGGGCCGTCGCATCCGTGCGGCGGCCTTTTTTCTGTCCGGCCACCTGCGGGCGTAGCGCCCGCCGGGGCTCAGCCGCGCGCCAGTCGGCGGTTGAGCACCCATACCGACAGTGGGGCGAACACCGCCGCGATCCCCGCCGCCCAGGCCAGCGATGCGAGCGCCGGGGCCGCGACCGCCCCGTCCGCGTTCATCAGCCCGCGCGCGGCGTCGGTCAGGAGCGACACCGGGTTGGCCTGGACGAAGCCCTGCAGCCACTCGGGCATGGTCTCCACCGGGACAAACGCCGAGCTGACGAACGTGACCGGGAACAGCGCGGTGAAGCCGAACAGCTGCACGTGTTCCGGGTCGCGCGCGAGCACGCCGACCAGCACCATCACCCAGGAGAACGCCACCGCGAAGGTCAGCACCAGCAGTACCATGACCAGCAGATGGCCGAAGGAGGTGGCCAGGCGGAAGCCCAGCAGGTAGCCCACGATCAGCAGCAGGGCGATGCACAGCACCTGCTTTACTACGTCCGCGAGGATGCGGCCGGCCAGCGGCGCCCAGCGCGGGATGGGCAGGGCGCGGAAGCGGTCGAACACCCCGCGGGTCAGGTCGGTGTTGAGGCCGTGGCCGACATACACCGTGACGAACAGCATGTTCATCACGATCACGCCCGGCAGCACGAAGGCGAGGTAGTCATCCGGCGAGCCGGCGATGGCCCCGCCGAACACGAACAGGAACAGCACCAGGAACAGGATCGGCTGGATGGAGTAGTCCCCCAGCTCCCAGGGGTTGCGGCGGACCTGCACCAGGCTGCGCCAGGCCAGCGCGAGGGTCTGGTCGAGGGCATTCATGCGGCATCCTCCCCGCTGTCCCCGGCGGCATCGGCCGGCGCGTCGCCGCTGCCGGTCTGCCCGGTGAGTGACAGGAATACGTCGTCCAGGCTGGCGCTGCGCAGGCCCAGCTCCGCGACCTCGATCCCGGCGGCATCCAGCTCGCGCAGCACCGCCGGCAGCAGCGAGGCCTCGGCCACCGGTGCGCTGACGGTCTCGCCTTCTACATGCGGTTCGCTGCCGGTGAGCGTGGCCACCTGGCGGGCGGCCGCATCCGCCTGGTCCGCCCGCGCCAGGCGCAGGAACAGCGTGCGCGTGCCGACCCGGGCCTTCAGCTCCGCGGCCGTGCCCTCGGCGATCACGCGGCCCTGATCCAGCACCACGATGGAATCGGCCAGTGCATCGGCCTCCTCGAGGTACTGGGTGGTCAGCAGCACCGTGGTGCCCGCGTCCTGCAGCCGGCGTACCCGCGCCCACAGGTCGCGGCGGGCACGCGGGTCCAGTCCGGTGGAAGGTTCGTCGAGGAACAGGATGCGCGGGCGGCCGACCAGGCTGGCCGCCAGATCCAGCCGCCGGCGCATGCCGCCGGAATAGGTCTGCACCGGGCGGTGCCCGGCGTCCCGCAGGGAGAAGTCGGCCAGCAGCTCGTCGGCGCGGGCCCGGGCCGCGGCGCGTTTCATGCCCAGCAGGCGGGCGATCAGGATCAGGTTCTCGCGCCCGGTCAGCTTCTCGTCCACCGATGCGTACTGGCCGGTCAGGCCGATGATCTCGCGCACCCGCGCCGCCTCGTCGACGACATCGAGGCCGCCGACCCGCGCGCGACCGGCGGTGGGCGAGAGCAGGGTCGCCAGCATGCGCACCGTGGTGGTCTTGCCGGCGCCGTTCGGGCCCAGCAGCCCGAGCACATGGCCGGCCGGGACCTGCAGGCTGACCTCATCCACCGCACGGGTGCCGGCGAAATCCCGGACCAGGCCTTCCACCTCGATGGTGTTGTCCACGCTTGCCTCCGTTTGCGGACGGTCAGGCGTGCTGCAGCTCGCGCGTCAGCTCGCGCCGGATCATCCAGTCCACGTACAGGAACCCGAAGGGCACCACGCCCATGATCAGCACCAGCAGCCACTTGAGTACCGACCAGCCGCGCATGTGGCTGGCCACCACCGTGGCGGCCGCATAGATCAGGAACAGGATGCCATGGATCCAGCCGACCCAGGTGACCGCCATGTGCATGTCCGCGTAGGTGCGCAGTGGCATGGCGACAAACAGCAGCGTGATCAGGGAGATGCCCTCGATCACGCTGATCGTACGAAAGTATTTCATGGCCTTCCGGTATCGCTGGTGAAACGGTCGCGAAGGGTAGCACGCGGGCGCCCCGTCGGCGGCATTCCCGGTGCCTGACGCAGCGCCTACGGCGTGATGGTGACCGGGGCCTCGAGGGCGCCGAGCAGGGCGTCGCCCTGCGGGCCGACCAGCAGCGGGCTCTCGCGGCCGAGCACCACTTCGGCCGCCGGCTGACGCTCCAGTGCGCGGAGCAGCTCGCGGGGAGCGCTCGAGCGCAGCGAGTGAACCCGCACCGGAGGGTCGGTGGCCGCCACCCATTCGCTCAGGGCCCGGTCCCGCTCGCGCGCGGCGTCGGGATCGTCCAGCGGGACGAGCAGCACGGTCAGGGGGCGCTGTTGCTGGCGGGCCCGGGCGCGGGCGAAGGCGAGGGCTTCGTGCGCGGTCTCCGGGGCATCGACCACCACCAGGACCGGGCTGTCGGGACGTGTCGGCCGGGTTCCGGTGAGGTGGACCCGTCCCGGGGCCTCATGGACCAGGCGGCGCGCGGTGGAGCCCAGGCGGTTGCCGGTCGCGGCCGACCAGCCGATCTTGCCCAGCACGAGGAAATCACCGGGGGTGGTCAGCGCAAGCACCTCGCGGCGCACCGATCCGCGGCGGACCTCGAGCGAGCCGCGGATCCTTGCACGCGCGGCGGCCTGTTCGGCCGCACGGCGGAGGTGGGCGGCGCGCCGTCGCAGGCGGCTCTCCAGCGGACCGGTTTCCAGCGGCCGCGGCTGCCCGGAGAGCGAACCGATCTCGCGGGTGAAGGGAAAGGCGGCGCTGCGCAGCAGATCGGCCTCCTCGACAAAGATCGCCTGCAGTTCGCCCTGCAACGTGGAGGCCAGCGTCGCCGCGGCCTCGAGCGCGGCCTGGCTGGCACGCGAGGCGTCGAGCAGGACCAGGATGCGCCCGGCCTCCGCCGACGGGGATGGCTGTGTGCCCGCTGGGTCAGTCATCGTCCTCGTCCCGAGAAACGGGTTCGGCGCCCTCTGCGCCCGCGTCGTCGTGCCGGCGATGCCGCGCAAGGCGGGCGAAGGTCGCCAGCCGGTCGGCGACCGCGCGGTTGAAGCTCTCCGCCGGGAACTCGCCATCGGCGTCCGCCTCCCCGGGGGGCATGTCGGCGAGCAGGGCAACGGCGTCGTCTACCGTGCGCAGCGGGTACACGCGGAAGTGGCCGGCGGCCACGGCTTCGCGCACGTCGCGCCGCAGCATCAGGTGCTCCACGTTGCTGGCGGGGATGAGCACGCCGTGGCCGTTCATCTCGCCCGCTTCCCGACAGACATCGAAGAACCCCTCGATCTTTTCGTTGACCCCGCCGACGGCCTGGACCTCGCCGTGCTGGTTGACCGAGCCGGTCACCGCCAGCGCCTGCTTCAGCGGGACCCGCGCGATGGCCGACAGCAGGGCACAGATCTCGGCGACCGAGGCGGAATCGCCCTCGATCCCGCCGTAGGACTGTTCGAAGGCGAGACTGGCCGACAGCGACAGCTCCGCATCCCCGGTGTAACGGCTGGCGAGAAAGCGTGAAAGGATCATCACGCTCTTGCTGTGGATCGGTCCCGCCAGTCTGGCCTCGCGCTCGATGTCGATGACCTGGCCCTTGCCCGGTCGTGCGGTCGCGGTGATGCGCAGCGGGCGTCCGAACAGGTGGCTGCCCAGCTGCATCACGGACAGGCCATTGACCTGGGCCGTCTGTCTGCCTTCCGTGGCGATCATCACCGTGCCGCGGCGGATCTGCTCCAGGCTGCGCCGCTGTACGCGTGCCGAGCGCTCGATGCGTTCCTCGATCGCGCGTTCGATGTGGGCGGCGCCGATGGTTCCGGCCTCTGCCTGGCGCGCCCAGTGGTCGGCCTCCATCAGCAGGTCGCGCAGGGTGCGGTCATGGGCGGTGAGCCTGGTCTGGTCCCCGGCCAGACGGCTGGCGTGTTCGATGGTGCGGGCCACGGCGCCGCGGTCCAGCGGGCGCAGCTCGTCGCGCCGCGCCATGCTGGCGAGCATGCGCGCGTACAGGGCGTAACCGGCCTCGTCGCGCTCGAGGTCGTCCTCGAAATCGGCCTCGACCTTGAACAGCTCGGCGAAGTCCGGGTCGTAATGCGACAGCAGGTAATACAGCAGGCGGTCGCCCACCAGCACCACCTTGGGCGAGACCGGGACCGGTTCGGGTTCCAGACTGACCGTGCTGACCAGGCCGTAGAGCCGCTCCAGCGACTCGATGCGGATCTCGCCGGAGAACAGCACGCGCTTCAGGCTGTCCCAGGCCATCGGCTGCATCAGTACCCGCCGGGCGTCGAGGATCAGATAGCCGCCGCTGGCGTGGTGCAGCGCACCGGCGCGGATCAGCGAGAAGTCGGTGTACAGCGCGCCGTTGTGCACGTGGTGTTCAATCTGGCCGGTCAGATGCTGGTGATTGGGCAGGTCCTCGTAGATCACCGGCGCCCCTTCGGTTTCCGCATGGTCCACCAGCAGGTTGGCGCGAAAGCGGGCCAGCAGCGCGTCCGGGGGCGCGTGATCCTGCCCGCTCTGCCCATCCTGCCCGCCCTGTTCGTCGTGGCCGCCGCGGAAGATCTCCGCGTGTTCCACCACGTGGCCGTGGATGGCGTCGAGCTGTTGCACCACGCGTGGCAGGTGCGCCCACTTCTCCTTCAGGTCGTGAATCGGATCGCCGAGGGTCAGCTGCACCATCTCCTCGTTCAGCGAGTGGACCTTCTCCCGCAGTTCCTTGCGCAGGCGGGGCACCTGCTGGATGGCCTGCTGCAGCTGTTTCTGCAGTTCCTCGGCCTTCTGCTCGATGCGCTCGCGTTCTTCCTCCGGCAGCTTTTCGTATTCCTCGGGGTCCAGGACCTCGCCGTCACGCACGGGCGCGAAGGTGAAGCCGCTGGGGGTGCTCACCAGCTCGATGTCGTGCTTGTTGGCCTCTTCCTGGACCTCGCGGACGCCTTCGTTCTGGCGTTCGGACATCTCCTCCTGCAGTTCCCGCAGCCGCCCCTGGTATTCGTCGCTCTCGAAGGCGGCAGGGATGCTGGTGCGCATCTCCTCGACCAGATTCTCGAGATCATCGCGCAGCTGACGCCCCTCGCCGGCCGGCAGACGGATCGCGTGGGGGCGTTCCGGCCGGTCGAAGTTGAAGACATGGCACCAGTCCGGAGGGACCGCCTCGCTGGCCGCGCGGCGGGCGAGAAAACGCCGCACCAGGTCGTGCCGGTCGCTGCCCTCGGGGCCGAGCACGAACAGGTTGAAACCCGCGCTGCGCATGCCCGCCCCGAATTCCAGCGCACGCAGCAGCCGATCCTGGCCACAGGGGAGTTCCAGTTCTTCCAGCTCTTCGGTGGTGTCGAACTCGAGCTGCTCCGGCGGGCAGCGATGGTAGGTCCGTTCCGCGTCCAGGGGGGTCGGTCGGGTCATGCCAGCTCTCCTTGATCCGTACCCCGGACCATAGCCGGATACCCGCCCTGGCGACAAAGACCTGCGCCCCGGGGCCGGGGTTGCCCCTGGTTCGGATGGATGCCCGGGACGGGGCATTCGTTATGTTGCCTGTTGGTAAACCTTTTTCTACACTCTTCTTCGTGTACCGGTTGAACTACAAGAAGTCGGCACTCAAGTGCCTGGCGCGGATGCCGCGTGGAGAGCGCCAGCGCGTGACCGGGGCGCTGAGCCGGCTGGCACGGGACCCGGACGAACCGGCACTGGATGTCAGACCACTGCAGGGGCGCGAAGGTTACCGGCTGCGCATCGGCCGGTGGAGGGTTCTGTTTCGTCGGCAGGATGACGATCTGATCATTCTGGTGTTGGACGCAGGCGCACGAGGAGGCATCTACAAATGAGTGAAGCGGTTCAGATCATCGAGCGCGACGGCAAACCCGAATATGCCGTGGTCCCCATCGACACCTATGAGCGCCTGGTGGCGAGCGCCGAAAAGGCCGAGGACATCCGGACTTTCGACCGCGCCATGGTCGAGCTGGAGCGTGGCGAGGACGAGGTTGTGCCGGAGGCGGTTGCGCAGCGGCTTCTGGCCGGGGACGAGCACCCGATGCGCGTCTGGCGTGAACATCGCGGGTTGACGCAGGAGTCGCTGGCGACGGCGGCGGGGGTGGGCAAGTCCTACATCTCCCAACTGGAAGCCGGTCGCAAGTCCGGTTCCGTGGATGCCATGCGTCGCATCGCTGCCATCCTCGAGGTCGACATCGAAGACCTGCTGCCGGTAGAGCCCTGAAGAACTGGGCTTTTTGAGGCCCCCGGAACCGGGGGCAGCCGGCGCGAGACAACCACCTCGCGCTCTGACACTATGTCGCCAATGGCAGACCCTTCCGGCTTGCATGGCGAAGAAGAGCATTCCCCGGACCGGCCGGGGCGGGGTGGCTTTGCGCGCCTGAAGACCTGGCAGGTGCTGACAACGGCCGGTTTCCTGCTGAGTGCGGTGTATGTCGGCCTGCCCGCCGGGTTGCTGGCCAGTACGCTGTACGTGCTGTTTACCGCCGGTGCCGCGGTCGCGGTGGGGGTGGCCCTGGTGCGTCGGCCACGCCCCTTCGCGGCCGAGGCCTGGGCCCTGATCGGCGGCGCACTGGTCCTCGCGGCGATCGGGCACGGCATCTGGTACTGGCTCGACCTGCAGGGGCTGGAGCCGTTTCCGTCCTTCGCGGACGTTTTCTACCTGCTGGTGTATCCGCTGTTCGGCGTGGCGTTGTGGCGGCTGGGTGGCCGCAGCAACCGGGATGACGGTGCCCTCGTCGATGCCCTGATCGTCGGGATCTCGGCCGCGGTCCTCTGCTGGGCCGTGCTGATTGCCCCGTATGCGTACGACCCCGATCTCTCCTGGCTGCAGCTGCTGGTGTCTGCGGGCTATCCGGTGGCGGATCTGATCCTCCTGCCCTTGATCCTGCGCCTGGTGTTCCTGCAGCGGACCCGTATCACCGCCCACCGTTTTCTACTGCTGGGGATGGTGGCCTATCTGGTCGCGGATCTGCTCTATGCCCTGGGCAACAACGCTGGCTGGTACGCGGCGGGCGGGATCACGGACGCGTTCTGGCTGATCGCCTATACCCTGATCGTGGCGGCGGCATGGCACCCTTCGGTCAGGGTGGAACCGCGGGTTCAGGCGTCGCAGGCCGATCTCTCGGGGCGCCGTCTGCTCATGCTGGGGCTGTTCGCCATCCTGGTGCCCATCGTGACCCTGTTCACCGCCGGCACCGACATCGAGGTCATCCGCGTGGCGGCCATCGGCTCCGTTCTGCTGTTCATGCTGGTGATGTATCGCATGGCCGGGCTGCTCCGCGAAACCCACCGTCAGGCACATCAGCTCAGGCAGCTGTCCAACACCGATCCGCTTACCGGGGCCGGCAACCGGCGTTACCTGGAGGAACAACTGGCTCGCGAGATCGCGCGCAGCGAGCGCATGGGCGAGCCGCTGTCGCTGGCTTTTATGGACCTCGATTATTTCAAGCGGTACAACGACGCCCACGGTCACGCGGCCGGCGACGCGCTGCTGCAGGACATGGTGCGCGCCTGGCGCTCCATTCTGCGGCCCACCGACGTGCTGGCACGCTTCGGTGGCGAGGAGTTCGTGGTGGTACTGCCTCATGCCAGCATGAGCCGGGCGATCGGGGTGCTGGAACGCCTGCGCGCTGCCGTTCCCTATGGCCAGAGCTGTTCGGCCGGGCTTACCGAATGCCGTCCCGGGGACAACGCGGATACCCTGCTCAGGCGCGCCGACCGGGCGCTGTATTCGGCCAAGAACGACGGACGCGACCGGATCGAGGTGGTTGATCCGGAGACCGAGCCGGGGGCCTTTGCTCCGGACCCCGCTGTCCCGGCCGACACGTCGCGAAACGGGCCCGGTGAGGCCCGCTCAGGCCGGTAGCGGAATCAGCCTTCCCCGCGGAGCGGGCCCAGTTCCAGCAGCTCCAGGCGGTGATTGCCCGAGGGGTGCGGCTCGGAGGGGCCCTGGACGAGCAGGGCCAGACCTTCGTTGATTGCGTTCTCCGCGAGCCACTGGTGCGCAAAGTCGTTCCAGTCGCTGCGGTCCTCGGCCACGGCCTCCGGCCGGACACCGTAGGAAAACTGCAGGCCCTGAGCGGTCTCGGGGTGCGGCGTAAAGGCCGCGATCCAGCAGGGCAGGCCCAGGCCGGCGATGCGTCGGGCGGTGGCGCCGCTGAGCGTGGGCACCAGCGTGACCTGCGGTCGGCTCCGGTGCGCGGTGTGGAATACGCTGCGCGCGATCAGGTCGGCGGCACGCTCCTGCTCGGGCAGGTCGGGTTCGTCCGGGTGGTCGGTGCCCGCGGCGGCGTCGCGTTCCGGTTCGATCGAACGGGCGATGGCTGCCAGCATCGCCACCGACTCCACCGGATAGCGCCCCATCGCGGACTCGCCGGAGAGCATCACGCAGTCGGTGCCGCCGAGGATGGCATTCGCCACGTCGGTGGCCTCGGCGCGCGTGGGCCGGCGCGAGTTCACCATCGACTCCAGCATCTGCGTGGCGGTGATCACCGGGCGGTTGTGCCGGTTGGCACGGCGGGTGATGCGGCGCTGGGCCAGCGCGATGCTCGCGATCGGGATCTCCACCCCCAGATCCCCGCGCGCCACCATGATGCCGTCGGCCGTCTCGAGGATGCTGTCGAGCTGCTCCAGCGCATCGGCGCGCTCGATCTTGGCAATGATGAAGGGGTTGTAGCCCAGATCCTCCGCGGCCTTGCGCACCGCCAGGATGTCCTCGCCGTCGACCACGAAACTCTGGCTGACCGCGTCCACCCCGTGCTGCGCCGCAAACCGCAGCCATGCGTGATCGTCCAGCGTGAAGGCGCGGATGCCCAGATCGATGCCCGGCAGGTTCAGCCCCTTGCGCGAGCGCAGCTCCCCGCCGGTCTGCACGCGGCAGCTGACGTCGGGCCCGGCGACCGACTCCACCTCCAGCTCGATGTAGCCGTCGTTCAAAAACAGCGCATCGCCCGGCTGCACCGCCTCCGGCAACCCGGAGAACGACACGCTGACCCGCGAGGCGTCCCCGATGCACTCCTGCGTGGTCAGCGTGATGCCCTGACCCGGCTCCAGCTCGATCGGCTCCTCGGCCAGCTCGCCAATGCGCATCTTCGGTCCCGGCAGATCCCCGAGGATGGCCACACGGGTCCCGGTTTCCTGCGCCGCTTCGCGGATCCGAGCGATCAGACCGGCGTGATAGGCGGGGTCGCCATGCGAGAAGTTCAGCCGGACCACGTTCAGCCCGGCCTGCATCATCCGCCGCAGCGTCTCCGGTGAATCGGACGCCGGCCCGATGGTGGCCACGATCTTCGTCTTCTGTGCGGGAAACGGCATGACAGACCCTTGCTCGATCAATGCCATCGAGAGTAAACCGTCCGCGAAAGTCTGTCGCCACCGAGCCTGGCGGGCGTCCTCCATCCGGAACCCGGATACCTCGCAATGGTCCATGGGTATGTGTTTCGGGGCAGGGGATCGCTAGGCCGACAAACCACGGCTGTCAACATATCAAGCCGGAAGGGTGGTGCACGTGATACGGACGAACGGGATCTGCACATGGCCCATGGTCCTGGTGGCCGTGGCGCTTCTGGTGTTCGGCCTGAGCGGCAACGCGGCCGCCGGGGAACGGCAGGCCGAGATCGTGCAACTGGTGGAGGGCCTCGACGAGGACGAGCTCATCGTCTTTGAGCCGGAGGACCCCCGGTACACCGTGACGGTCTTTACCGACGTCAACTGCCCCTATTGCCGCGAGTTCCACCAGCAAATCGACGACTACCTCCTGTGGGACATCCGCATTCGCTATGCGGCGTTTCCCGTCATCGGCAACGCCTTCGAGCAGATGGAGGCGGTGTGGTGCAGTGACGACCGGCAGGATGCCATCACGCGGGCCAAGCTGGGCGGGACCGAAGTAAAGGCGGAAGGTTGCCCGAATCCCGTGGCCGATCATCTGGCCATCGCCCGGGAGCACCGTTTCCTGGGTACCCCCACCATCATCACCCCCAAGGGGCAGATCAGGTACGGCCTGGTCCCCGCTGCCGAACTCGCAGACATGCTGGAAGCCGAGGCGGCCCGGTAAGCAGCGTATTCTCCATGCGCTGGAGGCCCCCTCTGGTTCTTAGCGATATCGGTGGATGCCTCGGCGCTGACCGGGCCGGGGTAGCCACCTTGCCCGTCGCCCACCTGCTTGCCGCACTACGCGCCTGGTTGTTCGTTGGTCAGACGCCAGTTGCCGCTGACCCGGATGCTCCAGCGTCCCTTTGCAGTGCCCTTCAGTCGGTGCAGGTGGCACCCGGGAATATCCATGTCTTCGACCGTGGCCGCCGTATCCAGCGCTGCCAGCAGTATTCTCGGACGTCCTGCATGTCGAGGCTGTATGCCTGTCACGCTGCCTGACTCGTAGAAGCGGCGCAGTCCCTTGTGCCGACACGACTTGATCTTTGGCGAGCGCAGCGCATTGCGCGACACGCGATATATCATCGATTTGATCAGTCGAGAAAGGCGACGGCTTTGACGAGGGCGTGGGCGCGGGTGCCGGGTTGGAGGCGCAGGCGTTCGGCGGAGAGGCGGGTGAGTTCGGCCATCAGGGTCTGGCCGTCGTGCTGGCGGCAGACGGCGAGGATGCGCGCGGGACCGTGGTGGCCGGGGGCCTCGTCGAGGGACTCGATGGTGACCGGGACGATGTTGAGGACGGAGACGTCGTCGGGCGCGGAGAGGGCGAGGGCGACGTCGCGGGCATCGATGCGCAGGCGGGCCTGGTTCCCGGCGCCGTTGGTGGTGCCGGCGGTGGTGGGTACGCGGTAGCGGGCCTCGGGCGGGCCGAAGGGGTGCAGGCCGTGTTCGTCGGCCGGGCCCAGTTCGCCTTGCAGGACGGAGACGGCGCCTTCGTCGCGGAACAGGGGGGAGTCGGCGCGGGCGAGGGCGTCGCGCAGGGGTTCCAGGCGTTCGAGCTGGCCGTCGTGCATGAAGGCGACGCGGGTGGCGAGGCGTTCGACTTCGTCCGGGGCATGGGTGACGAGCAGGCTGGGGATGCCGGTCTCCTCGGACAGGCGCGCGAGGAAGGGCATGATCTCGCGCCGGGTCTGGGTGTCCAGGGCGTTCAGGGGTTCGTCGAGCAGGAGCAGGTCCGGGCTGGTGAGCAGGGCGCGGCCGAGGGCGACGCGCTGGCGCTGGCCGCCGGAGAGTGCCTCGGCGCGTCGCTCCAGCAGGTCGTCGATGCCGAGCAGGCGGGCGCCCTCGTCCAGGTGCAGGCGGCGCAGGGGCTCCGGCGTGCGCTTGTAGCCGTAGAGCAGGTTGCCGCGTACGGACAGGTGCGGGAGCAGGGTGGATTCCTGGAACACCAGGCCGACGCGGCGGCGGTGCAGCGGGACGAAGGTCTTGCCGGATTGCCAGACAGTGTCGCCGAAGTGCACCTCGGCGCCGGGCGCGTGCTCCAGCCCGGCGATGATGCGCAGCAGTGTGGTCTTGCCGCAGCCGGAGCGGCCGAACAGCGCGGTCACGCCCTCCAGCGGGATCGTTGTGTCCACGTCCAGCGCGAAGCCGGGACGCTCCAGGCGCGCCTGGATGCGCAGTGTTTCGCTCGTGGGTCGGCTCACAGGCGCACCGTGTCGAAGCGGCGGTTGATGGCGTAGACGACGAACAGCACGGCGAAGGCGAAGATCAGCAGGCCGAGGGAGAGGCGGTGTGCGGAGGCGAAGTCCATCGCCTCGGCATGGTCGTAGATCAGGATGGACAGCACCTGGGTCTCGCCGGGGATCGCGCCGCCCAGCATCAGGATCACGCCGAACTCGCCCAGGGTGTGGGCGAAGGCGAGCGTGGCGGCGACGATGAAGCCGCCGCGGGTCATCGGCAGGATCACGGTGAAGAAGCGGTCCATGCGCCCGGCGCCCAGCGAGCCGGCGATCTCCACCGGGCGGCGGCCGAGGTTGGCGAAGGCCTGCTGCAGCGGCTGCACCGCGAACGGCAGGGAGTAGATCACCGAGGCGATCAGGATGCCCTGGAAGGTGAAGGCCAGGTGGTTCAGGCCCCAGTTCTCCAGCGTGCTGCCGACCGGGCCGGCCGGGCCCAGCAGGACCAATAGATAGAAGCCCAACACGGTGGGCGGCAGCACCAGCGGCAGGGCCACCAGCGCCTGCACCGCGGTGCGCAGCCCGCCGGGGGCACGGCCGTTGGCCAGCCACCAGGCGATGGGCGTGGCGATCACCAGCAGGATCAGCGTGGTGTAGAGCGCGAGCTTGAGGGTGACCTCGATCGCCATCCAGTCCGTGGGGCTCAGGTCGAACATGGGCGCTTACGGGGCGGCCGTGGCGGCTTCGGCGGAGCGGTTTTCGGCGAGGTCGTCGCCGGGCATCACGAAGCCGTAGCGGCGCATGATGTCGCGGGCGGTGTCGCCGTGCATGTAGTCGGCGAAGCGGTGGGCGGTCGCGTTGTGTTCGCCGCGTCGGGTGATGATGAAGCCCTGGGTCAGGGGTTCGTGCAGGGCGTCGTCGATCAGGTGGTGCGGGTGGTCGGCGAGGTCCGGGAACTCGGCCAGCGACAGCGCGATGATGCCGATCTCGGCACCGCCGGCCTGGATCATGCGTGCGGTCTGGGCGATGTTGTCGCCGTTGACGATCTTCGGCTGCAGCGCGTCCCAGACACCCGCGGACTTGAGCGCTTCCATCGCGCGCACGCCGTAGGGCGCGTGGGTGGGCGAGGCGATGGCGACGCGGCGGATGTCGTCGCGCGTCAGGTCTTCCAGTGTCATCGTGGAGGCATCCATGCGGTTGCTCCACAGCACGATGCGGCCGATGGCGTACACCTCCGGTTCGGTCAACGCATGGCCCTCGGCGCGCAGCTTCTGCGGGTAGGCGATATCGGCGGAGAAGAAGACGTCGTACGGCGCGCCGTTCATGATCTGCGTGGTCATGCGCCCGGAAGAGCCGTAGGTCACGCGCACCGCGTCGTCCGGGTGTTCGCGCTCGTATTCCTCGATGATCTCGTCCAGCGCGAAGCGCAGGTCGGAGGCGGCGGCGATGGTCAGCGGGTCGTTGGCGGCCACCAGGCCGGGCAGCAACAGGAACAGGGTCAGGAGCAGGGTGCGCAGGTGCATCATCGGGCGTCCTTTTCGGTTTGTTCTTTCACGCACGGGGGTGCTCGTGCTTTTTGCACGGGATCGGGCCATGGGTGGAGGATCCGGGTGTCGGGTCGGCGGGGATTTTTGCATTCGCGTTATGTTTAGTGAAACATAACGGGCTCGATAAACCCGGTCAAGCATCGGGCGGTCGGGCCCGGTGGCCGCAGGGGCCGGGGGACCGCCGGCCGGCCGTGCATTCCGGATCCGGGATGCCTCGATTCAGCGCCTTTTTGAAGGAGTGCGCATGAGTAACGAAACGAACGAACCGATGGACGAGCCGCAGCTGGAGATCAGCGTGGATGCGTCGCGCGAGCTGGTGGATATCGGGCTGGCGGTACTGCTGGACATCCGCCAGCCGTTCGAGCTGGAGCTGGAAGGCGCGGTGGATGGTGCGGTATCGGTGCCGCTGTTCCGGCTGAAGCAGCTGCTGGGCAAGCATCTGTCGGAAGAAGAACAGGAGCTGCTGGATGCGGACGAGCCGGACGAGCGGGACTTCCAGCACTTCCTGTCGCTGATCAACCAGCACCATGTGCGCCAGGATCAGATCCTGCTGTGCCTGTGCAACAGCGGGCGGCGCAGCCTGCGGGCGGCGCAGCTGCTGCGCGATCTGGGGTATGTACGCAGCCTGTCGGTGCGCGAGGGGTTTCGCGGGTGGCAGGGGGCCGGGGAGGCGGATTGAGGGTCGCGGGCCGCGGCGGTTTCGTCACGGCCGGGGCCCTTGAGGGCGTCGGGGTGTTCGCGTGCGAGCACGCTCCCACATAGCCACATAGCCAGATAGCCAGGTAGCCAGATAGCCAGGTAGCCAGATAGCCAGATAGCCAGATAGCCAGATAGCCAGATAGCCAGATAGCCAGATAGCCAGATAGCCAGATAGCCAGATAGCCAGATAGCCAG